>JAQVWU010000285.1 GCA_028709565.1 Eubacteriales bacterium | reverse complement strand
TAATCGTTTGCCGTGCTCTCACCGGCTCCGATACCGCCGTTATGTGCGAATATGCCTATTTCGTGTCCGTATCCGCCGAATCTTTTCCCTTCATAACCGTATTCATTCATCACTTTATTTCCGATATCGGCAAGCGAACGCGAATCCACACCTGTTTTCATGGCGGCGCAAACGGCTTTATTGACGCTTTGCAACGCGCAAAAAGCTCTTTGAATCTCGTCCGGGGGTTCGGTTTCGCCTTTTTCGAGCGCGTAAAATGAACGCTGATTGTCTGATGAAAACCCGTCGACGGTTATTCCGAAATCGACGTTTACAAGATCGCCGGGAGTGATATATATGTCGTCCGGCGGCATTTTGCAATTATAACTTGAACGTGTTCCGACCGAAACATAGGGATCGTATTCTTTTTGCCACGAATAACCGTATTTCTTTTCATCGGTCAGTTTATGAAATAGATCCTGCACATCTTTTCCGGACATGCCCGGTTTAATGCATAAACGGGCATGCTCGTATATTTCCATGGCGCAGTCGGCGGCTTTTTTTATTTTTGCAACTTCTTCATCGCTTTTTTTGCCCCGGATTTTTTTTATTAAGGGTTCCGATGAAACAAGCATGCCGCAAAAATCAAGTTTTTTTAATATACCGTCAAGCAGCATATAGTCGGAATATGACAATCCGTCACATGAAGCGTCATAACGCGAAAAGTCGATCGCTATTTTCCCGAGAGGCATCAGAGACGAAACGGCGCTGCCGAGTTTTTTTTCAAATTCGTTGAATGTTCTGTATACGTTTATTTCGGTAAAAAGCCTGCTCCTGTCAAATTCTTCGGATTCGATTGAGTGACTGATGCAGATCCGCCTGCCGTCGGCGGTCAATATGAACGCCGTTTTTTTCAGAACATGCATCGGCGAAAGGAACAACATGGCAGGCTCACCGAGCATGTGCGTTTCTGTGCCGATGATTATCCAAGCGCCGATACCGTTTTCGGCCAGAGCATCGGCGGCACGTTCGAATCTGTTATTTAAAATACTATCCATTTTTATTGCCCGACAGCCATAATACTATATTGTCCCACAATTTACCGTAGTATTCCCATGTATACATCGCTGACGGCGCCCAGTGAGGAGTGCAGTCGGTCGCATAAGCGAGCGTTCTGCCTTTGCCGTAAGTTCCTGCTGTTATGATAGGATCACCGTTCCATCTGACAAGCACCTCCGCATCTTCTTTTGCAGTCAGCTTATTATAACCCAGAATATACGGCCAGGTTTCTGGCAGTCCTGTTAAGATCGGATGACTGCCCGGTATGCATGTAAGATCGGCCCCTTCGGGAATCTCGCAGCGGTCGTCTCCGTAAAGCAGATTTACCGGCAGGATATCTTCAATATGAGTATCCTTCCATTTCCCCTTCGCATCCATTCCCTGAAAAGTGAGATAACCGCCGATCATGCAGAAACCGCCGCCCTGTTCCACATACTGCTTTGTCAGCGCAAGTCTGTTTACGATTCTTTTTCCGGTTCTTGTCATTTCCGGCAGCAGCAAAAATGAATTGGAGCCGATGTCGCTGAAAAAAACGGCGTCATACTTCTTAAGACTTTCCGGATCGCACGGGTAGTCGCGCGCGACAAGGTGGCAGGGAATATGCGTGAATTTATAACCGAGCTTTTCGAATACTTCTCTCATTATGCGTGCCGATTCGTTATAATTTGTTTCGGAAAACATATCGACGCCTTTGTATTCGGTGGTTGTGTAAAAACAGGATTCGCCGACAAATAGAATGTTTTTCATATAAAAAAATCTCCCGATATTTAATATTCATACACGTATATATCGTTTACGGTATTTATTACATTTAAAAAAGTTTCGGTCTGATAACCCGTGAAATCGGAATTCGTCCCCCAGCTGTTTCTGAATATTACGTACCCGCCTCCCGGATAATTTTCGCCGCGCCTGTATCCTACGGCGGTCAGCGAATGATCGCGGCCTACACCGGCGGGTATGCCGGAATCGAGTACCGAGAGCAACTCATCGAACTGCTTTTCCGTCAGCCCGACTTTGCCGTCCAGTTCTTTGATAAAACGCCCCTTCAGACGCAGACCGTCGCTCAGAAGCTGCCGGCCGGTGTTAATCATATCGGGGGTGACAAATTCCTGAGCCTGGTCGTAGTTATATATCCAGGCTTTATTATAGGGCCAAAGGCTGTTTTTGATTATGCCGTATTGCTCATAACCCCGGGCTATAGTTATAAAGCAATGGCCGTCGTCACGGTCACCCGTTGCGACATTGGCGAAATGATTGGAATATTCGACTGACAGATATCCGTAACCGCTGCCCAGGAGCCCGGAATACATATATTCCTGTAGTGCAACCATGACCTGAACCGAACAGGTTCCGCGCGCGCCCTGATTCCGGATATCAATTCCGCGTCGCGAAAATTCGCCGCGCAGATCGATCCCGTTTTTTATAATTTCATCGCCGCTTCGTATGGTTCCGCCGATAAAATGCTGTACGGTATTTCCGTCGGAATCTATCGACGGGTCATCTTTCGGATAACTATACGGTCCGTTTACCCCGAGATTGTCAGCCCAATGGTAATAGAAATTTCCCGTGATATAATGTGCGCCGTACCCGGGATGATATGCGATAACGCCGCGCTGGAATTTCTGAATTCTGCAGCCGTTTCCGAAAACGGATTCGGCATACAGCGGGTATCCCAATAAAGAAGATTTTATGCCCGGTTCTTCCCACTTTTCAAGGATCGGACCTTTTACCGGAACAGTACCGGCAAGAGGGTGATAGCTTACGTTTAAAATTTTTTCGTCGGTTTTTTCCATAATAAAATCCTTCCAAGTCAGATTATTTCCATTTCATCTCTGCCCGGCAGCGGTTCAAAAGGGCTGGCGGGCAGTGTCTGATACCAGTATGCCACCGAAGAATAATCATCGCTGCGCGGGAGATAGCGTTTCCCGTTTCTGCGCCATCCTAAGTTATGTATTGTAACTCTCAGATCGTTATCAAAGATAACCGGATCTCTTAAATGCCAGCGATACATAGAAAACCGGGGTTGAATATCTTCGCCGCCTTTTGGTTCATGGATAAAATGGACTCCCAAATATAACGTTGAATACTTCGTATAACGCCCTCCGATATCCCAGCCCCATGCACCGCCGAAATAATCTTCCGTGCCTGTTCCGCAAATTGTAGGATATTCGGTATCCCCGTCTATGTAAAACTTGATCTCCCCTTCGCCGAACCAGAGGTTCGGGCCGTTAAGACCTATATTCAGCATCGTTCCGACATAGTGTCCCCTGCCTCTGACACCGTCAAGCAGGATATACTCTTCAGAAACCGGCACGGGATTTGTCCGTTTCCAGTGCGCGTGAAAATAGGCGCTGTCCGGGGTGATATCACCGAGCTCGTAATTTATCTGGTAATAAAGGGTCGCCCGGCGGTCGCTTCTGTTTTCGATAGTCATTTTACAGTGACGGGCAAACGGCATCGTAAAATAACTGTTAAGACCGTATGACGGACATACAGCTATAACGGCGGAATTCAGCGGAGCGAATTCCATGGGTATCTTGTTTTCCGGATCATACCATCCGCAGCCGAAAAAATCCGCAAGCGGAGTCTCGACCGATGGGTATTCGTAACCGTCCCAGTAAATCCTGAATATGAAATCCCGGCCGAGGCATCCGGTAAACCACATTGATTTTATTGTACCCGGTCCGGCGATGTCGCATATGACTGAGGTTTCACCGGGTTCTATAAAAATACAGGGAGAGAGTTTCCAGCCCTTGCCTTTCCCTCCGATGCCCAGACCTTCCGCACACGGGCTGCAGACTCCCGACTCCGACATCGCGCCTTTGCCTTTTTCGCCGGTCGGATTCTCCGCGGAAATCGAACGGCTTTTGCATTTTTTCAAAACCGCCATATCGTCATGTAAAAAAAATGTGCTCATAATTTACACCCTGATAATATTTATTTTAAATTCTTAAATAAATATATCAGATTATGTCATACTTGTCAACTGAAACAAAGATTATTTTATTTTATGCAATAAACAGCTGTTCCGCATAGCCCGCAATCATATCGCCGACCGCCGATAATATGATAATAAAAACCGGATTAAGCTTTTTTGTTCCGAGGAACAGCATCAGCGCAAATATTGCAGCCGAACAGATAAACCCGTAACTTGCGACAGCACCGATCCCGAAGCCGTCGGGAAAGAATACGGTCTGTCCTGACGCAAGGTGGGGAAAACCGGGTATGAAAAGAGAGCGTAAAACGCGCCTGTGGACGGTTAGAAGCCGTTTTCGGGGAT
>JAQVWU010000284.1 GCA_028709565.1 Eubacteriales bacterium | reverse complement strand
AAACATAAAAAAATAATTGTAAAAGTGTAACCGTTATGCAATATATAGTTATCAGCCTGCTGTTCTTAATTCCGCTGTCCGCCGCGCTTCTTCCGGCAATCGGAGTACGGTCAGCGCGGATTTTATCTTTATATGTAATATGCTCGGCTGCCCTGACCCTGATAACGGCTGTAATCGCCGGGTTGGCCGGCGACTTCACCGTGACCTTAATTAATCTGACCCCCTCTGTCTCCGTGTCGCTGGCGTCCGACGGGTTTTCCAGGCTGTTTGCCCTGATTGCCGCCTCGGTCTGGCTCATCGTCTCGGTTTACGCCGCCGCGTATATGCGGCACGATGAGAACAAGGTCAGGTTTTTTGCGTTTTTCCTTGTTGTACAGGGAACGCTCATGCTCATGATCTTTTCGGGGAATATATTTACCATGTTTATTTTCATGGTTATGACGGCGGCGGCTTCGGTGCCGCCGGTGTTCCACAGGGTTGCCAATAAAAACGATGTCGGCCCCGGATATATAGTATATCTGACGGCGGGCATTCTGTGCGTCCTTTTTGGCGTGTGGGTATTTTGCGTCCACGGGGCAGGGAACTTCTCGCCGGGGGGTACGCTTCTGCCCGCCGATAATAATCTGCTCCGGGCGGCTGCCTTTGTATCGGTAATCGGATTCGGGGTATTTCCGTTATTAAAATCGCTTTCGGCAGTCTATAACGCGGCTCCCGCGCCGGCAGCGGCGGTTCTGTCGGGGGTTGTTTCGAGCGGCGGTGTATTCTGCGCCATACGGGTCATCTATTTTACCGTCGGAACGGCACAGCTGCGGGGCACATGGGTTCAGAATACCCTGATTGCCCTTGCGCTGCTGACAATTACGGCGGCGACGGTCATGGCATTCAGAGAAAAGCTGCTCAAAAGAAGTATCGCGTATCAGACTGTCGCCCAGTCGTCCCTCGCTCTGCTGGGAGCCGCCCTCATGACCCCGGCAGCGGCGGAAGGGGCGCTGCTGCAGCTAATCTATCAGTCTGTTGCCGCGGCCGGTCTGTTTATGGCGGCAGGTGTGTTCAGCCGGCAGGCGGGATTGCTGCGCCGCGATGACCTGCTGGGCATGGGAAGGCGTATGCCCGCCGCCATGATATGTTTTACCCTGCTCTCGCTCTCGGTCATAGGTATACCGCCCATGCTCAGCTTTAACTCCAAATGGTTTCTTGTCCTGGCAACAGACTCGCGTCCTGTGCAGGCGGTGATATTCCTTCATTCGCTTTTGAGCGCCGGTTATCTGCTGCCGACGGTTATATCCGCTTATTTTCCGGGAATCGAATGCGACCCGAACAGTCTGACCGACGCGGTCGATGCCGGCAGAACCATTACGCTGCCGCTTTTTATACTGGCTGCCGGCCCTCTGTTTTTGGGTATCAACGCCTCGGTGATAACCGACGCCGTTCGGAGCCTTATTTTTTAATCAAGATTATAATTCCGTTTCTCAAATACCTCAAATATAAAGGAAGGTGCTCATGAGCGTATATCTGCTTGTTCTGTGGCCGATCTTCGGCGCAATCGCATTATATTGGATATTGGGTTTGAAGAGTATGGAAAACCGCGGTGATTTTGTTTTCGGAACCTTCGCGGTTATCTGTACCGCAGCCGAGGTATTGCTTGTCGCCTTTCTCATGACCGAAAATATCACCGTTGCCGTCTCCCGGTTCGGATGGTTCGGTCTGGAATTCCGTTTCGGCAGTCTGTCCGCGCTGCTCTGTCTGGTCGCGGCCTTCGCGTGGTTTGTCACGCTGATGTTCTCCCGCACAAAACTCGCGGCGATAAACCACGCGAAGCGCTTTTATTGCTGTTATCTGCTTGCCCTTTCCTCGGTAATCGGGATATTTCTGGCTGCCGATTTTTATACCCTGCTGCTCTTTGCCGTAATGCTCTCCCTTTCATCATTCGGGCTGACGGCGAATGACGAAAAGCCCCACTCGCTCAAGTCCGCCCGGACCGCCCTTGTCTTCTCGGTCGCCGGCGGAGCGCTTTTGGCGGCGGGGATGACGGTCCTGCACAGACAGATTGGTTCGCTGTCCTTCAATACCGTATATACCTTCTCGGGGTATACCGATTCGCGTATACTGTTCAGGGCGGCGCTGCTCATGCTCACCGGCTTCGGTATGATGGCGTGTATGTTCCCGCTGCATATATGGATGCCGGGTGTGACAACGAGTGTCAGCGCCGCGGCGGGCGCGCTGATTTCGGGTGTTATTACCGGATGCGGATTATACGGTATTATTACAATAACCGTCGATATGATGAAAGGCAACGAGGCCTGGACGTCCATACTGCTGGTTACCGGCTGCGTGACCATGATGTGGGGGGCGCTGTGCGCCTTTTTTTCCACCGACCTGCGGCGGATATTTTCCTATACGGCAATGTCCCAGTCGGGCGTTATACTCATCGGGACGGGTTTGTTCAGCATAAACTCCTCGGTATACGCCTCGTCGGGATTAATACTGCATATGTTAAACACCCCGCTTATAATGCTGGTTCTTTTCGGCTGCGCCGGAGTGATCGGAGAAAATGTCGGGTCATATGAGCTCAATGATATGATCGGATTCGGTCATGGAAAGCCCTTTCTCAACGCCGCGCTGTTATCCGGGATGCTGGGTGTCGGCGGCATACCGCTGTGGAACGGTTATATCTCGCGGGGATTGCTCCATGAGAGTATGCTGAGCGACGGTAGCACGCTGCTTGAGTTTGTATTCCTGCTGGCAGGCGGTATTGTCATCGCCTGCATGGCAAGGATATATATATCGCTGTTTATATACAAGCGGACCCCGTTTACCGAACCTGCGGGCGAATATATCGATGCGCCGAGCCGGGTCGCGCTGATAATCACCGCTGCGATACTGCCCGTCATCGGTATTTTACCCAATCACACAGCCAGAGGCATTGTCGATTTTTCCATTAAAAAATTGCGCGCCGGATATCTCGAGCCTTTATACTACTTTTCCGGCGATATGCTGATACGGGCGTTTATCGCGCTTGTTATCGGCGCCCTTCTGTACGCCCTGTTCATGCGAAAGCCGTCCCGGGAACCTAAAAAAAGTCGTTTGGCGGAGATATTGCCGGCGATATACGCCGGGGCGTGGGAGATATCGGACAGAATAAACACCGCGGAGCCGGTGCGCGGGAAAAAAGCGGAACCGGCCGAACCCGGCGCTTCGCCGCAGACGGCACTCAGACGATATTCGTCGGCGCTGCTGGCCGTTATTATATGTTTATGCGCCGTTATGACGGTGCTGGTGATAAAGGCGTGGATTCAGGCAGGCTGAATATTCTGTTTAAACCTGTCGGCGAAAATCAAGAATTAAATCTAAAAGCTCAGCGAAAAGGAGTTGTTTGTTTTGGTAAGATCCGACCTTGCGTGTTTTGACGAGTATATCGCATCCTTTAAAACCCGATCCGAACCGAAGGCTGCCGTCGTATTCTACGGCAGTTCGACCATAACCATGTGGGGGCATGAGCGGCTTGCCCTGCAGATGAAGGATATCCCCGCGGTGAACCGCGGTTTCGGAGGGAGCACCGCCGAGCAGGCTCTCTATTATTACAACCGGGTTATAAAACCCCTGGAACCCCGGGCACTGGTGTGGTACGAGGGGGACAACGATATAAGCGCAGGATATACCCCCGAGGAGGCGTTTTTAATCAGCGAGCGGGTCTTCGCCTGGGCGCTGAAGGATTTTCCGGGCATTAAGCTCTATCTGCTGCCGCCCAAATCCTGCCCCAGCCGGGAGGCGCTCATACCGGCCTACGAACAATACCGCCGATTGCTCAAGGATTATGCCCAATCAAAACCGGATGTCTTTTACATAGATTATATCGGCATGCTGTATGACGGGGAGACTCTGCGGCGGGACATCTATCTGGACGATATGCTCCACTTCAACGATACCGGTTACGCGGAGTTTTCGGCTGTCGTATATGATTTTATAAAAACTACGCTTTAAAAATGGTAAGAATAGCAGGAATAGCAAGAATATTAAAACGCAAAATCCTTCGGAGGTAACAAAAATGCGCGTAAATAAAATCACGGCGGGAGAAAAGGGTATGCGCTTTTCCTTTGATGAGGCCTTAAACGGCAGCGTCATCATACATGCCTATTCGCCGGCATTGCGGGAAGAGAAGCTGATAGCCGAAAATGAGATTATCGTGACGGGCAGAAGCGAACTTGAGATTCCCCGGTATCTCAGCGGGCGGGACGGATTGTATCTCAGATACCGGCTGTATACGGGCGGGAATCGTATAAACGGGGTATCCTATGCGCAGGATATGGATTTCGCTCCGT
>JAQVWU010000283.1 GCA_028709565.1 Eubacteriales bacterium | reverse complement strand
ATATAGTCATCATAAATCACACAGATATTAAACATGTTTTCGTTATTTATTTTCTCTGTTGCTGACCCGTCCAAATCAGCCCTGCAGAGCCCTTCTCGTGCCATCTGTACCAATCTTGCTGATATCACTTTCGCTGTCAAAAAAGTATATAATGTCTCCCTGAAACACCATATAATCGCCTATATCAGCCACTTTTGTTTTTACTGTCTTTAATTTATATAAAACGCATATAAGAGATGTTTTTATCTCTTATATGTGCTTTCCCTTGTTTATCAATGAACAATATTCAGGGTTATGTACCTGTTATTCCTCGGCTTCGTAAAATGTATACAGTTTTTCTATCGATGTAGCCAGGCTCTTTTCTTTTTTGGCGTATTCCGACGCAATATCAAGCTTTTTGCCGTTTATGCAGTCGCGGAACAGATACGGGAGGCGCTGCATGTTGGTCTCGCCGAACATATAGGCAAAGTCCATATTGGAGCCTTTCATGATAATATCGACCATGCGCGCGCTGTCCTCATCCTCGGTATATTTGTTCTTGAGCGCGATATCGTAGAATGCCGGATAGACCTTCTTATAGCTTTCGGCGTTGAGCGCCTCGATCATAATACCGGCGAACTCCAGCTGGTCCTGGTTAAACACCGTCTTCGGCACGCTGAAGGCGGAATACTGGTCGTAGATATTGGTAAGATACATCGCTTGATTTTGATCCCATTTCGGATAGGGCAGTATAGCGTAGCTGTCCTTCATCTCGCGCAGTTCGCTGTAGGCCACCCTGAAGGGGGCGGGGCATATGCCGATCTTCGATTCGGCAAACTTTGTGAATTCCTTGTATTCGGCGTTAAAATAATAGGCAGACGGATTATTATATGTAAGGTCGTATATCTTCTCCAGGGCGGCCGTCGTTTTTTCGGTCATGAGCTCGATGGTTATCCTGCCCTCGCTGTCCTTGCCGGAAATGAGCTGGTCAAAGGCGGCCATCCACACATCAAAGGAGTGGGTCGAACCGCTCTCGTAGCCGTACAGGTCATCTTCATCCTTTTTGCCGTCGCCGTTGAGGTCGGCGTGTATCAGCGAGATAATTTCATTGAACTTGTCATACACCCATTCGTTGTTGTAAACCAGTTCATACAGTTTTTCGACCGGCCATCCGTACGAGTCGCAGACGCGGCTGTTGGCGAACATGGCGTAGGTATACTGCATGGCGGTGATACCCAGGGAACAGGTGGCGTTGAACAGTTTGCCGTTGAAGGCGGAGGCGTCGTTTGTAATTTTGTTATACCATGGTTTGTCAAAATCGGTATACGGGATATCATACCAGTTGCGCACGCAGCCGGCGGAAATCGATTTATACGAGAGATATGCCTTGTACCCGACCAGCTCATAGGCATCGTCCATCGCCGTGACCGTTTTGACCACGTTGTCATGGGCATCAACAACCTTGATATTCTCTATCAGACTGTTGAAGCGGTCCTCTGTTGAGGCATTGCGTTCGTAGATGACATCGTTTGTGACCTCTCCGTTGAGTTCCTCCGAGTAAATCTCATAGGACTTGGCTTCCTCGCAGGCAACCCGGAAGGCGCGTCCCTCGAAATTAGCGGCGGGCAGACCGTCGTCAATAAGCTGACGCTTTTCAAGGTCGGTCAGCTCCTCCTCCGCGGAAAGGATCGTTTCGCCGTCCGAGATAACCGAGGCGGTTTTAGCCGGTGATTCGCCGCATGACACGGCAGCCGGCAGAATAATTGACAGAAGCAGCAGGATAACGGTTAGTTTTTTCATGAAATAAACCTCTTTCGGTTATATTTGTACTGACTGACGTTACATATATATGCGTGATTGAACCTGTAGTTCCTAACATTCAAATAATTGTAACATATTGTTGCCCTGCTGTCAAGACAGTATTAACTTTTTGTTAATACTGTTAACTTTGCTGACGTAATTTTATACATATTGCGAAGCATAGCATGAACAAACGGGGCTGTCCGCGTTTTTACGCATTAAAAAAATCCGGCGCATGGCGCGCCGGAATCGTATTCGGTTATGTTTGATATAACTCAGCCACCCAGCAGCTGGTCGATGTAGCGTTCGATTAATATATGGATAAAGTAATCGGGTTTGGCGTCGGCGACATAGGTCATCGCCGTATCCAGTCCGCAGCTCTGGGGGGTATATGTCATCTTCTCAAAGTGCTCGAACAGGAACTTCTGGATTGAATAGCCGAATGAGTCCCGCATAACCACCGCCGTAGGCAGTTTAGGATTGTCGACCGTGCTGGTTATGAGCGTACTGCTCGGCAGCACGCCGTCTTCGCTGACCACCTTTGCCAGCGACCTGCCCTTGAGTGTACAGGAATATGTAGTTTCGCTGCCCAGCGCCGTGTTGATGTTCAGGAATCTGACAAGGTCGCCGCCCTCCTGGCTTATGGCTTTGACATCGAATTTGTCAAGCTCGTAGGGCGCGGCGTCGGGGAAATCGACGGCGATTGCCTGCATCATTTTATAATAGCCGAAATAGGCGCCCAGCGTGTTCCAGTGGGTGTCGGTCTGATAAAACAGCTTGCCCTTATCCTTGTTCTGCAGCATGTAATCGACCACGTCGATGACGATGGTATCGGGGTCGTTGCGTTCGTTCATGAGCCGTATGAACTGCTGACGGCGGCTGTCGTCGCTCCGCTTTCGCTGGGTCCATTCATCCCGCGCCGACTCGAGATAAATGGTAAGGGCATTGGGCGCTATGAGATATATCAGTTTTGTATCGACACCGCTCTTTTCGCGGACTTTGGACAGGCGGCGGTCCACCAGTTTATTTATTGCATCAAGCTGCGAATCGTTGAATAGATTGGTGCCGTAATAATCGTTGAGCGTCATCGGATAATGGAGCTGGGAGAGTTTGCCGACAACGACATCCACTTTGCCCTTTGCGTACTCGACCGCCATTTGGGTTCCCTCGCTGGTCCTTTTGCCATTTACCTTTGCGGTTACGGTGATGGTGTCCGACTGACCCCTGGTCAGCGAGACGCTGAAGAAAAAGCGTTTCTCCTGGGGGATAACGGTGAATTCTTTAATCAGGCTGCCGCTGACCGTTATAACCGAACCTTCCTCACAGCTGCCCGACACACAGATAACGCCGTTTCTGATGATACTTTGGGCGGCAAGATAGGGTTTGTTGGTCCTGGGCAGGCTCAGGTTGTTTTCCTCATCGTAAGCCGGGGTTTCGGGTTTGGCGGTTTCGGGCGCCTTTGTTTCCGGAGAGGCAACCGTGACCGTACAGACGGCCTGCGCGCCGAAGCGGTCGTTTGCCTTGGCGGTTATCCGCGCGGTGCCGGCGCTCACCGCCGTGACCGTGAAGCCCGATACTGCAGCCACCGCCTGGTTGTCGGAGACCAGAGTAATGCGCTTGTCGGTCGCGCCGGCCGGGCTGACCGAGGGCGCGAAGGTAAAGGATTCGCCGGTGGTAAGGGTAAGGCTTGAATCAAGATTAATGCGCTCGACGGAGACCACGCGGCTTTTTACCGTGATTTCGCATTGGGCGGCAATACCGTTGGAGCTTTTCGCGGTAACGGTGGCGCTGCCTTCTTTTTTTGCGGTAACCTTGCCGCTGTTGTCCACCGCGGCGGTTTCGGCGTCCGACGAACTCCAGACCACGCTCTTATCGGCGGCGCCGGGGGGTGAAACCGCAGCCTTGAGATAGACCGCGTATCCGATATCCAGCTCAAAGGTCGAGGCGTTTAAGGCTATCGAGGTGACCTCGACCGGCGCCGGCTCGGTTTCGGGTTCCGTTTCCGACTCGGTGACGGGTTCCGTTTCGGGCTCGGTGACGGGTTCCGTTTCGGGCTCGGTGACGGGTTCCGTTTCGGGTTCGGTGACAGCTTCCGTTTGGGTTTCGGTTTCGGATACTGCTGTTTCCGCGACGATCCCGGGTTCGGTTTCGGCTGAGGTTTGGACATCGGCGGCGCAGGATATAAAAATCATAAGCAGCGCGAGTATCAGGATTAAAAACTTTGTCATTATTGTTAATCTCCAAATGAATTATGCGTCGGGTGAAAATATATCCGCGCCGGCATAACCGGTAATACCCGTCTGCATGAAATCGGTGACGAGGCTGTAGGTCAGCTGTCCGCTTGTCTCGACGGTTTCGGCGCGGACGATAAAACCGTATTCCAGCGATATATATAACTGTTCATGCAGCAATAAGCGCATGTAATCGTATTCAACATGATAGACGCTGGCTTCCGGGGTTCTCACAAGAGAAACCGACACATTGTCGATATCTCCCCCGCCCGTGTCGTTGAGCGCCGCCCGGGCGTCTTCAACCGAGGGCATCCCCGCC
>JAQVWU010000282.1 GCA_028709565.1 Eubacteriales bacterium | reverse complement strand
CGCGCGCCGGCGTATTGACGGGGTGACCTCCATGTCAAGATATCTGGAGCTGTCCTGCAATGAATTCTTCATGGATGAATATGTCGAGCGTATGATGTTTTGATTAAAACTGCATATAATAACCGGGGTAAAACGTTTCAGTTTTATCCCGGTATTATTTAATTAATTGCTTTCCTGCGATTATAACGCGGAGACGGCTTCCAGCAGTTTTTTTCTTGTGTCGCGGAATTTTATGGGATCATACTCCACATCCTTGAATGACCTGAAGGCCAGGGAGCAGATTTCGTCGGCCTTTGCCTTGTCTGCTGCCTCCAGCAGTTTAAATAACTCATATTCCTCGGCGCTTTCACGGTGAGCTTCGAGCCGTATGGACATCCAGGGCTCGCCGTCGCCCGGGTAAATTACGTGTGTGTCTCCGGGGGGAAGAAAACAAACCGAGTCGGTGTTGTGATGCTCCGGACAATTGCAGGTAAAGGGGTCCTGTCTGTAGGCTGTACCGTCGGCCGACATGCCGCTTTGATAGCAGTTTGCCGCCCAGTGCAGATAACCGCCCAGGTTGTATTTGTAATTACCCCAGTACAGATAGCGTGTGGCCAGCAGCGGGTAGTCCATAAAGCGGTTTATGTACCCCCCGTAGCGCGGTCCGCAGCATACATAGTGCCATATTTCGTCGCCGTTGCCCCGCAGCGATTCCATCTGCTGCCGGTGAGTTTCGTATTCCGAGTTGAGCGGCACCCAGATATCGAGCGCGCCGTGCAGGTTGCCGTATGACATGGCGTCAATGAGCTTTATATCGGGCACGAATTTGCGGACCAGTCCGCAGAGGGCGCGGAACTCCGTGGCGTTTTCGCCGTTCGGTTCGTCGGCTATACCCATGGCGAATATATCAAGCCAGCCGTTGCGCTCAAGCACCGCGTGCAGCGCGGGCAGATATTGCGAAAGATACAGATAACCCTCATGGCTCATGCAGGGGATATTGCCCTTTACATAGATGGTGGATTCATGCCAGCTCTTGCGCCAGCCGACACTGGGACCGTTGAAATATTTTATGCCGAAGGACAGCGCTTTTTTCATGTTCGCTTCCATCACGGAAAAATCGAATTCATACCTGTTCTCGCCGGTCTCGCGGATGGTCACACCCCCCACATACATCATGTTCTGTCTCATGCGGCGCAGCATGCTCAGATATTTATCGTCCAGTTCGTTGAATTCGGCCGAGCCTTGTTTGACATTGTGGTAGTCCGCCACGCAGCCGCGGTTATATCCCATAATGATTTTAAGGGTTTCGTCGGGCACGACCGCCGGGAAAACCCTGATTTTGACCGGGACGGTTAGACCGCCTGCTTTAATACAGCCTTCGGCAACACCCGGTTGAGCGCCGGCGTCAATCTTTACCGCAATATAAAGCCCGCCTCTGCCGTCGGTAACCTTGATTTTACCGCGGTAGGGCATGAGACAGTCGTAAATATAATACGGAGCCCATCTCTCGGGATAATGAGGCAGCGCGTTGTCGGCATTGAGCCCCTGGTTCGCCTCCACATAGACCGGATAGAGCGAGTATATTTCGGGGGAAAAACCTTCGGCGGACACTTCAACCGCGCCGTCCTCCGGCAGCCCGTCAAGCAGAATCTGAAAGGTGGCGTATCCCCCGCGGGGAGCGAAAACCTCCGCTTTGTCCGCCGATGAGGCGTATGCCCATCTGTCGGGATATGTGAATTCGGAGCTGTCTACAACCGTATATTTCAATTTCATATGAACCTTCCTCCTCAGGTGTTATTTTACTCTATTATATAACGTAAAACCGGCAAGCGCAATAGTTTTTGCCTGATTTTTAAAATTTATCTACGCTGCCCCTGACGGTTGCGCTGACATATATACCCAGCTCGATATCGATTATTCCGTCCTCAAGGGAGGCGATGCTGTCGTTGCGTCTGATATCGATATTTGCCTCGGTTTCACCTATAAGACCGCGCCGCGCGGCTTCTGCCCGGGCGGAGGATACAGCCTCGGTTTTCGCGCGGTCAAGGGCCGCTTCGTAGGAGTCGTAAAAGGGGTTGTCGGCAAGCGACAGAATATAATAGCCCTCCAGACCGCCCGTTGTATATGACGGACGTATCTCCACCTCGCGCCTTACGCTGACACCGCTGACCGCCGCGCCGACCGCGTTGGCAACCGCCGCGTTATCCGGCACGCGGCTGCGGGTGCCCAGTCTATCCGCAACCTCCCCGATAAAGACATGGGTCGGCGCTCCCACCCCTATCAGTGCCGCCGATGTGCAAAAGCGGTTCGAAAATATGGTGTCCCGTTTTTCATACCATGCTTCTTCGGCCAGCGCGGCCAGTTCTTCGCTTTCCGCCAGCCCGGCATCGCGGATATAACGCGTAAGCAAACGTATAATCCCGCTGTAAAGGGTGAGCCGGATTCTGTCGAAGATCAGATCGCATAGTTCGCCTTCGCTGACCGAAAGCAACCGGGTAAAATACGCGGCCCCCAGCCGTGAAGCGTCGGTGTTGTATGCGGTATAAATGCCGGCCATATGCATCGCGTCGGTGGGGGTGAACCCGGAACGGATAATAATCCCGCGTTTTTCAAGCGTTTCGGTCCGAAAGGTATAGACGTCCGTACCGGCTGCCTCAGCCAGCATATCAGCAGCCATCGGACCGCCGGAAAGCAGCCGGCATATGTCCTTCTCGTAAGGGGAGAGATTCGGGATATTTTCGGCGGAACGCACCAGTCTGAAAAATTCATACCTGCGCGGCTGACCCTGATAACGGGATGTTTTCATGCGGCGCAGTTCCTCTGTGACCGACGGAAAGTCACGGGCCAGTATACACAGCGGTTCAACCCGTTCCGGTCCCAGCGTAAGTTTGCCGTCACGTTGAACCGAAATCCGGCTGTCCCCTCCGAGACCGAAGGTTTCGATATATGTGGCGCAGACGGTTGTCTGCCAGTTGCCGAGTGACACGCCGTTCTCGTTTATGACCGGTATCCCTCCGCGGATCAGGGCGAGATCACAGGTGGTGCCGCCGATATCCGCCACGATGGCGTCGCCTTCCCCTGTCAGCCGCGCGGCACCGGCTACCGACGCGGTCGGTCCGCTGAGCAGCGTTTCAATTGGGCGCCGTTCGGCAAAACCGGCGCTCATGAGACTCCCGTCGCTGCGGACTATATATACGGGCGCTTTTATGTCCAGTTCGTTAAGCGAAGTTTTTACCGAGGCAATGAATGCCGATATCAGGGGGGTGAGCCGGGCGTTGAGCAGCGCCGAGGAAGCCCGCCGCAGATAATTGAGTTCGTTGATTGCAAGGTCGCAGCTGCAGACCACCTCGCAGCCCAGACCGGTTAAAATCTCACCGATGCGGTATTCAAGCGCGGGGTTGCGTGAAGCCAGCATTCCGGCCACCGCAAAGGAGCGGTCGGTAAGCGCGGCTTCGGCAAGTACGGCGCGGACCTCGTCCCAGTCGGGTTCTTCGGTTATCGCTCCGTCGAGGGATATCCTGCCGCCGATGAAAATTATCTCCTCCGCGGGGGGCAGTCCGAATTCCGAGTGACGGGCGGATATTATTTTTTTGTCTCCCCCTGTTATGACCAGCCGCGCGTCGGCGCCCCTGCCCTCAATACAGGCATTTGTTGCCAGCGTGGTGGACAGCGCGACAAGTCTTACGCGGGCGAGGGACGCGCGGGTAAATCTGCGTATCACCTCGGTGACACAGCGGGTAAGGTCGTCGTGGGTCGTGAGTGTTTTTGCCGATTCTATAATCGTTTCCGTTTCATAATCGTAAATAACGGCGTCGGTGTAGGTTCCGCCCGTATCTATTCCGAGTCCATAGTTCATTGTTTAATAAAGCTCCGTGTTTTATTTTATCGATTATAGCATACCCGCGGACCGATTGCAACCGATTGTTAAGCGCAGAACAACAAATCCGCTGTAAACTATTGCAATATCACACGTATTGGGATATAATTATGCTGATAAATAATTAAAAAAGCGGGAGGTAACAAATGACAACCGCAAAAGTAACCGGTTTTGACCGCACGGAAATTGAAGCGACGGTAACAGCCTCGCTTGCGGATAAAGGACAATTAAACAGGGTGCTGCTGCTGCCCCCCGACTATACGCGCATGTATTCCGGCGCGGGCATGCTGACGGCAATCTATTACCGTACTCTGACTTCGCGTGATGTTATCGTCGATGTGATGCCGGCGCTGGGCACGCACGCCCCTCTGGGTGCCCAGGCGTCGGCAAGATCGCCGATGTTACTGGTTATAGAGCATTAAAAAGATCCGGGATTATCCCGGATCTTTCATGCGTAATATTATTGGGTAAGTCCTTCGAGGGGCG
>JAQVWU010000281.1 GCA_028709565.1 Eubacteriales bacterium | reverse complement strand
TGCCGTTTATATAAAAATACCCGTAACCAAGCGCGCAGACATAAATCTCCGCTTTTTTAAAGTTCTCAAGTATAAAGGAGCGGCGGAACATCGGCGCGGGCGCGTCCTGGGAATATTCCGCGACAAAGGGCGCGCCGGTCTTTATAAAGCTGACGTTATTAAACATGCTTTGCACTTACGCCGTTGTATCCGGCTTGGTCTCAAGGGACAGCGGAAAATCGCCCAAATGCTCTGATCTGAACCCGTTCTTTTTATACTGCTCGTAATCAAACGCGTCCAGCTCGTCGATTGCCAGCTTATGGAACTCGTAGAAATTTTCCCACCATTCGTACCCGCTGCCAAGGGAAGCACCAAGGTACGCGTCGGCAATATCGCAGCCCATCTGGGGTGCCACATAAAACGCGCCCATTGCCAAAACGTTGACGCCGTTGCCGGTAATGGCCCGAAGCGCCGCCGGTACGCTCTCGACAACGCCCGCGTGGACACGGGGGCACTTGCTTGCCGCGATATGAATGCCCATCCCCGTTCCGCAGAACAGCAGCGCGCGTTCGTATACGCCCTCGGATATCATCGCCCCGACCCTGAGCCCCACACGGTGAAACATCAAATCGGTATCGTCATCCTCAGGCGACCTTACCCCCACGTCTTCAACCGTCCAGCCCTTGGCCTTAAGATGCGCCACTACCGCTTCCTTAAGCGGAAAGCCCGCAAAATCGGCTCCGACAAGTATTTGTTTATCCTTTACTGTTTTCATAATCAATAAATCCCCTTTGTTTTCTGAAAATTTATACTATATCTTAATCATATTATAACATTATATAAAAAATAATCAATAGCAGATATTGCTGTTTTTATTTTGGACTCCCGCCTTTGTTTGTCCGTGGCCAGTTTAATAGATGTTTTGACCCGACTTATTTATTCAATTATTATGGATCTCTATTATCAGAGAAGGAAAAACTGCAGTCCGACTACCAATCTCTTTTGTCAGAAAAGAGTAAAATACAATCTGATTATAACACTCTGAAATCCAAACATGATAAACTGGTCGCAGATACTTATGACTGGGTGCAGCTTACGGATGCGCAAAAAGCCGCGCAATTGGCACAGGCTGAAGCTGACAAAATAGCGGCGGAAAATGCTGCTAAAAAAGCTGCGGAAGAAAAAGCGGCAGCTCAGGCTCAAGCGAAGGCAGAAGCGGATAAAAAAGCCGCTGAGGAAGCCGCAATAAAAGCCGCAAATGAAAAGAAAGGTTATAATACCGGCATAACCTTTGACCAGTTAGCCCGTAACCCGGATACATATAAAGGGGAAAAGGTAAAATTCACGGGCGAAGTCCTTCAGGTTTCAGAGTTTGATACAGAGGTTCAGATAAGATTAGCTACAAAGGCAAATAGTTGGGGTGGGTATAGCGACGATGTAATTTATATCTATTTTGACGAATCCCTGATTTCCAACAGAATACTTGAAGAAGATATTATTACAATTTATGGTGTTTCAAAAGGTCTGCATTCATATACAACGGTATTGGGTGCCACAGTCACGTTACCGCTCATAAGCGTTGATAAAATTGATTGATTATTTAACCCCTCCGGCATACGACAATCGGAGGGGTTAATTGTTTTTTACGCTATTCCGCACTTTGCCTGCCGGTGTCTTCGGAAGTAATTTCCGTCGAATCCGGCTCTTCCGTATTTTTCCGAACGGGTGTCATACCCAGCCGCTCTTTTATGCGCAGGCGTTTTATGAGCTCCTCATAGGTGGTGATATGTATGCCGGGGAAGGCGCGGAAGAAACGCAGCTCGTTCGGTCTGAATGTTACGTTTATATGCTGCGCCCTGACAAACAGCCCGTGTCCCTTTTCGACGACGATGAATACAGGGGTTTCCCTGAAACGGTCGGTGAGTTTGGAAAAGCCGCCGCCGGCTTTATCGTAAAGGGCATCATGGAGGGCGGACAGCCGGTCGTTGAGTCCTTTCCAGCCGGCGAGGGTGAGGGCGATGTCAACACCCATCAGGGTGAAGAAGACGAGCGACAGCCCGTTCATGAGGGTTTTGTCGAACATGCCGGTAAGGCGCATGAGGGAGGGCTGTATGAAGAATCTGACCAGTACAATCCCGCCGCCGAAGACGATAAACCCGTACAGGCAGACCCGCCCGTGCAGCTCAAAGGGCATATCGCTGTAATCCCACCATCGAGCGCGGAAGATTTTTTCCATTGAATAAGAAGTTATGTATTCAACGGCGCAGCATAAAAAGCCCGCGGCGGCAAATACCGTAAACATACCGTCCACGTCCTTCAACAGCATCAGGCACAGCAGCACGCCGGCTCCGTAAATGGGGCAATAGGGTCCGAGCAGAAAACCCCGGTTTGTAAATCGCCGCTCCGCGACAATCGAATAGAGAAACGACTCATAAAACCATCCCAGCAGGCTGTAGAAAAAAAACCAAAGATACAATTCTCCGATTATCATAGCGGTCCCTCTCCCGTATACTTTTTTTGCCGCCATTCATTGATACGCAGCGTTTCCCGCAGCGCGCAGACTTTATCGGCGATACAGACAATCCAGCTCTCCCGATAACGGGGCGGCAGGGGGGTGAGCGGAAACATATGCCGCAGAATGATGTTTGCCTCCCTGGGTGTCAGATTAAAATCCTCCAGCGCGTTTTTCAGGGCTTTGCTGGGATGAAAATAGCCGTGCAGCTGATTCTTCATGCTTGTGTCATGCCAGTCGTATAAAAAATAATCGTGCAGCAGCGCCCCCCTGACCAGCGACCGGTAATCCACGTCAAAAGGCAGACGGCCCGCGATACGGCAGGCGGCACGGGCGACGGCGATACAGTGTTCGTATATGCTGATATTTCCGTGCTGCATGTATTCGGCTGTCCGGCCAAAGCGCGACGTGCCGCACAGTTCTCTGACGGTGTTCTCTATCAATACCGTATTATGAATTTCCATTACTTTTATTCGGCTTATTCTGTGTTTATTCATGCAGGCTGAGTATTTCCTCCGCGAGATTCAGTGTTTCCGCGTTTTCCCCGTCCGGGCTGAGCATAATCTGTACCGACGCGCCGAAGAGCGCCCCCAATATCAGTTTTGACGCCGGCTGCTGTTTATCCCCGGCTACAACACCCCGGGGCAGATGCCGCTCAATGATGCCGGCGACCGAGACAAACAGTCTGTCAAGATGCTGCCTGAAGGACGGGACCCACACCGACTGCGCCGAAAAATCGATAAACAGCCTTATCAGGTTCGGTTTATCCCTGTTCAGTTTCCGAAAGAGTTCCGCGACGGAGGCCAGCCTGCCCTGATTCATGGCCGCTTCGGTCTCGGTCATAATCTGTTCGGCCATCATATTGATGACTCCGATAAACAGCGCCTCTTTTGTCTTAAAGTAATAGGTCAGCTGGCTCAAGGCGACCCCGGCCCGTTCGGCTATATGCCGCATGGTCACATTGGCGTATCCCCCGGCCGACAGACATTCAAAGGCCGTGGCGAGTATCCTTTCCGGCTGGGTGTTCACAGTATTGCTTGTCATACCGCACCTTCTTAATATATTCGGTCGTACGTACGTATGATTATAGCATACTATAATATACGTGTCAACGCAGAAATAACCGCGCCGAGTATAATTTTCCTGTATCCGTCATCAGTTTTCAATAATAAATTAAAAATATATTGCGTTTTTTTCGATAGCATGTTATAATACCCGGCAGTGTATAAATTTTCAGACAGTTTAAATCAAGGAGGCCCAAATTGAAAAAAGCAATTTCTCTCTTTATCGCGGTGATGATTATCGTGATGCTGGCTGTACCCGCCGCCGCGTTTTCGGAAAACCAAAGCTACGGTTCGGTCGGCAAAACACCCGTTGAGCCGGCGGTGGACGGCGTAAAGGACGAAGTATACGACTACGGCCTGGCGCTGCGCGTGAACCGCGTGCTGGGCGGCGAGCTGGCTGCCGAAGGTACGGCATATCTGCTCTATTCGGATACATACCTGTATGTTTTTGTTGACGTTAAAGACTCTACCGATGTGTATATCGACGGCGCCGACGCGTGGAACGCCGACTGTGTTGAGGTACTCTTCGACTGGGACGACAGCGGTACCGTTCAGCAATACCGTCTCAACAGCGCCAGCGAGCCCACCGGCGACAAGACCGAGGAGCGGGACTGGAGTGCCGCTGCGGTCAAGAATGACTCCGGTTATACGGCGGAATTCAGATTCGACCCCAGGAAACGGATTTCTATCAGGCATGCACCTTTCTTGGCCAGGCAAGGCCGACGGCAGTGAACCTGATGTGGGCAATAGAACGCATGCTCTCCGTATATGAACAATGTAAGATTGGAGGCCGTCCGCAT
>JAQVWU010000280.1 GCA_028709565.1 Eubacteriales bacterium | reverse complement strand
ACCAAAAGCAGGAAACTGCCGCATATGCCGATAAAAATCTTATTACGTAAAGTCGTAGTTCTCATCCTTTCCCTTTGATGTGAATCCGGCTCAGCTTCCGGAAGAAATCCTGATTTTGTATGTAATTGTATCACGTTTTGATAATTAGCGCAAGACTTACCGAAATTATTATGTAATTATTTTTACTGATTGTGAAAAACAACGATTAATGTATCTCAGGGAGGTTATTTAAAGCTTTGGAATATACGTTAAAACTGAGCGCGCCTCAATATACGGATTTCGGTGAGCCGCAGCGGCTGTCGCCGCTGTTTGATGAGCCGGTGTCCCTTGATGAATGGCATGAGATCCGGGAGGAATTGAAATCGCGATGGGAAAAAATAATCGGCCGGCCTTCGTTTGCGAGGATTGACGACATCAATAGTGAGACCGATTTGCTTGAGATTTTTGAACATCCCGAATTTAACGGTAAAATCTACAGACAGCCGACAGGTCCGCATACAAAACAGACGGTGCTGTTAATGGAGCCGAAAAATGACGCCGCGGGACCGCGGCCCGGCGCCGTTGTGCCCTTTTATCATCCGGATGTCATGGCGGGATACGACCTGACCCTGCGCCGGCCGATTACCGAAAAGCCCAATATACAGTTCGGTCTCCACCTGGTCAGGCATGGATATATTGTGCTTTGCGGCGAAGCCTTTCCCTTCAATACGGTGCCTGAACCGGTTGAAAACAAAGGGTTCGCGTGGTGGCAGGCGGCAGCCGATAAAATCAGACAGGACCATCCGCGGTGGACAGGTATAGGAAAACTGATATGGGATACCAAACGCGCCGTGGACCTTTTGTTAAGCCATAATGTCGACCCCGAACGCATAGTTGTCATAGGACATTCCCTGGGCGGGAAAATGGCTTTCTGTACAGCCGCCTTTGATGACAGAATCAGGGCGGTTATCGCGTCGGATTTCGGTATAGGCTGGGATTTTACCAACTGGGACGCGGACTGGTATTTTGGCAAACAGATATATCGGGAGGGGTTCAATGCGGCGAACCATCAGCTGCTGGCGATGATTGCCCCGCGCCCCTTTCTGCTGCTGGGGGGACAATATGACAAGCCGGCAAGCTGGCAATATATTAACGAAGCGCGGAAGGCATATAAGCTGTATGGTAAAGAAACATCGGCTGGGTTTTTAGATCACGCGTCGGGTCACTATCCGCCGGAACACGCTGTCGACGCGGCTTACCGATGGCTTGCCGAGCAATTTGAGCTGCCATACAGAGAATGGAAATTATAATGGCTTGACCACAGCGATTGAGGGAGAATGTATATGGATTATATGCAGACTAATAAAGCCGCATGGGAAGAGGCATTTGAAAACAGGCACAGCGGCTGGGGGGAGAAAAACGCCGACATGCTGTGCCGCTGCCGTCTGCCCTTCTTTGTGCCGGATGCGGCGCGGGAACTGGAGAAAATAGATTTCAGGGGTAAACGGATTGCTCAATTTTGCTGCAACAACGGGCGGGAACTGCTTTCCTTGATGAAGATGGGGGCCGAACAGGGTACGGGATTTGATTTCGCGGAAAATATTATCGGTCAGGCGAGGGATACGGCGCAGAAAGCGGGTATTAATAATTGTGAATTTATTGTCTGCAACGCGCTGGAGATTGACCGCAAATATAGCGGCGGCTTTGATTTTATACTGTTTACCATCGGCGCGATTACCTGGTTTGACGATCTGAACCCGCTTTTTGCGAAGGTTTCAGACTGCCTCAGGTCGGGCGGTCTGTTGTTTATCAATGATTATCACCCGTTTATGGGTATGCTTCCCATGCCTGATGAAAGCGGATATGACGCCCGATGTCCGAACCGTATCGTTTATCGGTATTTCCGCAAAGAGCCGTGGATTGAAAACAACGGCATGGACTATATGTCACGCGCATACAGGTCCAAAACTTTTACCAGCTTTCAGCATACCATGTCGGACGTTGTCAACTCCGTCATTGATAACGGTATGCGCGTAAACAGACTCAACGAATATGATTATGATATCGGCCTGAGTGATGCTTACGACAATCGGGGACTGCCGCTTTCTTATATATTACTGGCGGAAAAACCGGGGAATATCCTCACAGACTCGGGCGCATACTAATATAAAACAAAAAAGAGGTGTGCGTAAATGGCGGTATCACACAGGGGAGCGATTTCCTTCGGCCTCGTTCATATTCCGGTCGGCTTATATACGGCGACGCAGGATAACGATTTACACTTTAATCAGCTGTGCAAAGAGGACGGCAGCAGGGTTAAATACAAAAAAGTATGCTCGAATTGCGGTAAAGAGGTTCAAAGCGGCGATATCGTAAAAGGCTTTGAATATGAAAAAGAAAAATATGTAATCATGTCGGATGAAGATTTCGAAAAGGCGAAAAGCGAGAAAGACAAGACTATTCATATCCTGCATTTTGCCGCATTAAACGCGATTCGGCCGATTTATTACGATAAAACCTACCACGCTATCCCCGAGAGGGGAGGCGATAATGCTTTTGAGTTGCTGCGCAGGGCAATGAAGGAAGAGAATAAAATCGCCGTCGCCAAAACGGTTATGGGCACCAAAGAAAAGCTGCTCGCTTTAATTCCGACCGATAAAGGCATTCTGGTTGAAACCATGTTTTACGCGGATGAACTCAAGGACGCCCCCTCCGATCCCGCTTTCCGGGAGGTTGCCGATACCGAACTGCAGATGGCGAAAACTTTAATCGGCGCCATGGTCAAACAATTTGAACCCGGGCAGTATAAAGATGAATATCAGGCAAAGTTATGGGGTATTGTCAACGATAAAATACAGGGCAAGGAGATTGCCGAGTCCCCCGGCGAAGTTCAGGTCAGCGTTGTCAATATAATGGACGCTCTCAAACAAAGCCTTGCCGAACTGGGAGCGCCGCAATAATGGACTTATTTGAGGAAAAGAATATAAAGCCTATGCTCATAGGCGCCGGAGCGGAGGCGTTTGACAGCCCGGATTATATATTCGAGTTGAAACTGGACGGCGAGCGCTGTCTGGCCTATCTTGATGCGTCCTCCACCGAACTGCGCAACAAAAGAAACGTAAAAATGCTGACCAAGGTGCCGGAATTGTCGGACATCCACAGGCATATAAAAAAGCGCTGTATTCTGGACGGCGAACTGCTTGTCATTAAAGACGGAAAACCCGATTTCTATGAAATACAGCGGCGCAGTCTGATGAGCAATCCCATAAAAATAGCTCTTGCCTCAAAACAATATCCGGCATGCTTTACCGCCTTCGATATTATTTATTGCGAAGACCGGGCGACAAACATGATACCCCTTACCGAGCGCAAAGCTCTGCTGCAGGCGGTTGTCGGCGATGAATCGCCCGGGTTTGCCGTCTCACGGTTTATTGAGGAGCGCGGTACAGCCTTTTATAATCTTGTGCAGCAACAGGAGCTTGAGGGTATTGTGGCAAAGCGCAAGGACAGTAAATACTTTTTCGGCAAACGGACCCGGGACTGGATAAAAATAAAATACCTGCGGGACGAGGACTTTGTGGTCTGCGGCTATATCTCCGCAGACAATAATATGACAAGCGTCATCCTCGGTCAATATGCTGACAGGCTTATATATAAAGGACATGTGACGCTTGGTGTCGGAGGCGAAGCGCGGCGGAAAATCGTTTCGCTTGATGTTATCGAAGGCCCGCCCTTTGAAGTTCCGCCGGGCAAAGAAAAGGCGGTATGGGTGGAACCGCGGCTTGTCTGTACGGTACAATACATGATGAAGACTGCCAACGGCGGGAGGCGCCAGCCTGTTTTTAAGGGGCTCCGGGAAGACAAAACGGCGTCGGAGTGTCTGACGGAACAACCGTGATTCGGTTGTGCGTAAAAAATTCCCGTAATCATTTAAAATAATTCTCTTAATTTGATTTGGGTCAAATTATTTCTCTGTAAAGCATGTTATAATATACTCACAAAGTAAAACAAAATAAAAAATAGAAAAACAGAAGAGGAGAACAGGATGAACGACAAACTTACATTCAATAAGGCAAAGAAAAAGTATTTTAAGACATTGAATCAATATGTGCCCATTGTCGCCAGAGTGCATGGAGGTAACCATCCGGAATTTCATAAGGTTCGCGAATTATACGAGGCGATCAATGAAAAAACAAAGGCGGTGAAATCCAAAACCCCCGATTTAACCGAAGATTATACCCAATTGCGTATAATCACAAATAATTACACAGTGCCGGACGATGTATGCGAAAGCTATGAGGCTGTTTACAATATGCTGGCCGAAACAGACAAGGCGTATAATAACTGAATAATAATCAGCAAAAATTAAATCAACA
>JAQVWU010000279.1 GCA_028709565.1 Eubacteriales bacterium | reverse complement strand
AGCCGTTTCAGGGACTCTGTCCCCGAACCCCTGAGGTTTATCCGCTAAAGCTTACCGGTGAAGCCGTAAAGCGGCGAAGTTACTCCGCCGCTCCACCGTATAAGCTACGGCAAGCGTCAAGGTCGCTCCTCAGCGTTGCCTTGTTTATTCCGCAATTTTATTATTATCAATTTTATGGATTATTATCCCATTTACACGTTTCTTTGCTCACAACCGACGTATCAGGCATCACTCTCCTTGCTAAATCCCATATACGGCGCTCGCGTTGCTCCTCAGCATTGCGCTATCCTCCGTTACGGCTAAAAGCAAGTTTATGATACCATATTTATCATTATTTTTCAAGAATTTTGCTGGCTCTATCATTCCGTTAAGGTGGTTCTGAAATGCCGACACGGTTGTCCTAACTTTCCGTGCAGGTGGCTTTACCTATCCGTCATTTGCACTGTTTTTTAACGATTGTCTCCTCGTTAACGAAAGGTAGTCTCTAAGCCGATAACCGCAAAGCAAAACAAGGCTTCCGCGAAGACATTCAACCTTGTGAAAGCTTTGTTTTTATCTGAAAAACCTTGAAATACCTACATTTACGTAGAAAAAGACCGTCAAAACGGATACTCGATTGTATCAATTATGACGGTCTTTTATGTAAAGAGGTAATGAAAAAGATGCAGGGTATTGCTGATTATCTTTATTTTATTGAGTAATATCTATAATATTTAAAGTTATATTTTTTATCCTCCACATGGACTAATAAAGTCTTATCACAAATAAATTTATAGTTACAACGTTCCAATACTTTTTGTGATTTTACATTATCTATACCAGCAGTTGCAATCAAATATGGAATATCATAATTATCCAAAGCCCATTCTGTTATTGCTTTTACTGCTTCTGTTGCATATCCACTTCCTCTAAACTGTGGTAATAAATGATAAAAAATTTCAGGTTCATGCAAATCATCATGCCTTCCTACTCCTGCTGTCCCAAATAGCTCACCTGTTTCTCTGTCAAAAACGCCAAATGAAATTAAGCCGTTTATAATATCCATATCAGTATATTGGTATATTATCCATTCAAAAAACTTTTTTGCGCTACCCATACAAGTTCGTTGAATATCATTTAAAGATCTTTCGAACTTGGTAAAATCTGAATCAGTCAACTTTCGAACAAGTAATCTTTCGGTTAATATTTCCATATTGATTTCTCTTTCATCCAATATAAATATTCTTTGCTTTAATAATACCACAAATAGCTATTAATTTCTATTAGATATAAATAAAGACTGTCGACAAAAATCGACAGTCTTTATGGTCGAGATGACAGGATTCGAACCTGCGGCATCTTGCTCCCAAAGCAAGCGCGCTACCGGACTGCGCTACATCTCGATGTTATATATTATATTATATTATATCATACGCCGGGGGTGTTGTCAATTGAAAAACGCAAAAAAGCGGGAGAGCGTTCCCCCGCTTTTAAGACGGCGGTTGTCAGCCGGAAAAACCTGCGACTATTTTATCGAGCCGTTTTGTTGCCGAAGACAGGCGCGATTCGTAATATGAAGTATAATCGCGTTTATTATTACCGGTCCAGGAGAATATCGCGGAAAAAAGATGACCGAATCCTTCCCAGTTATCATAGATATAGGCAAAACTGATGGCGCGGTTGTCATTAATTATAACGAGCATCTGTACCGTTTCGGGGTCATTGGAAAGCTTTTCCTTGAGCACTATTTCATAAAACGCGGGGGTTATCTTTTTATAACCTTCGGCGCTCATCGCCTCGATGATTACTGAGGTGCGGTCGGTGTCGGTTGTTGTCACCGGTACACAGAAGAATGTCTCATGTGCAAAGGTGCGGTAGGTATCCTGCGCCTCGTCATACTTGGGAAGGGGGAGTATGCCGTAATTAACCTCGCCGTAACGGTATGTATCGACGATGTTTTCTATTTTCGAAAAGGCAAACAGGGCGTGGCCCCGGTCAAAACTGTTGACAAAGTATTCCGGTTTCGTGCTGTCTGTCGATGTAATATATACCGAATCTGATTCGAAATACCAGTCATATAACATTTCCACCAATGAAACCATTTTATCGCCGTATGCGTCTATTTCAAGGCCGCCGTCTTCGGTCTTTTTAAGCACCGAGATGTCGCAGCCGACAATAAATCCGTTCTGGTGAGGCTGGGTTGCATAACCGTAAAAATCATCGAAATCCTGTTCGCCGTTGCCGTTAAGGTCCTCATAAACATCCTTTGTCATGGAGATGAGCATATCCATCGTCCAGCTGCCGTCGAGCACCGACTGATAAGGTACATCGGTATTGCGGTCCTGCAGCGCGTCCCGGTTCGCCACGATGACCTTGCTGCCCAGCAGCGGGGTGGGGGCAATACCGCCCGAACCGAGAAACATTTTGCCGTTGAGGGTCAGTTCATCGGTGGTTTCCTTCGGCCACCACGGTTGACTGAAGTCGAGATATTCGAGGCTGTATAGGTCCATGTAGAGCCCTTCCAGCGTGCTGTTGGGACCGTATATGACATGTTCGAAGGCCAGATCGAAGTCGTCGGTCCCCGCAAGGATGATTTTCTTTGCGAGAGAATTCAGCACGCCCAGGTCTCCTGCGGCGTCGAGGGTTACAAATTCCATATTAAAGCGTTCGGCAATATCGGCGTTGCGTTTGCAGGTAGCGTCGTTGACTATTTCGCCGTCCATTTCTGTGGGGTTATATGTGTTAATCTCCTTGGTTTCGATAAGCATGCGGAATTTGTACCCTTCAAAATCCATCGCGGGCAGATTGTCCGGGACATCGGTTATGTCGGTTTCGGAAGCGATTTCCTCCGCGATTGGGGTTGTGATTTTATAGCCCGATTCTTTTTCGGCGCAGCCGATAAAGGAAACAGCCGAAAAAAGCATTACAAGAGCCAGCAGCAGCGCGGTTATTTTATGCATTTCAATACCTCCGTTATCTTTATGGATAAAAATTCAAATTCAGTATAAACCAAATACCGGTATTTGTCAACGGATTTTAATTATTATAAAGAATATGATAAATAAGAAGATGGATTTTGTTTAGTAAGGTAAAATATTTTATAATTTTTCGTGAAAACACTTTACTTTGTCTGAATTATATAATACAATATATACAATTCAACAATAGTTACCGGAGGTTGAAAATGAACGAAAAAATACGCGATGAGAAAACCGATTTTCTGTTTCGCGCGATATTGGAACTGCAGGATGTCGATGAATGTTATAGCTTTTTCGAGGATTTGTGCACCGTTTCCGAGCTTCAGGAGATGTCAAAACGCCTGCTCGCGGCAAAATTATTGAAAAACAATCATGTCTATGTCGACATAGCCGAAAAGACAGGTCTGAGTACCGCGACAATCAGCAGGGTTAACCGGTGTCTGAAGTATGGAAAAGACGGCTATATAACCATCCTTGAAAGGCTTGAGAGACGCAAATGAAAACCCCGGCTTACGGTGCGATCGCCGCATATTATGACCGTCTGAACGCAGAAATCGACTATACCGCCTGGGCAGATTTTATCTGCTCCTTTTTTACCGAAAATAAAACGCCCGT
The DNA here is from genome assembly GCA_028709565.1 of Eubacteriales bacterium. Lineage (GTDB taxonomy): Bacteria > Bacillota > Clostridia > Oscillospirales > CAG-272 > JAQVWU01. The sequence goes on along the minus strand of JAQVWU010000279.1, from coordinate 836 downwards.
TAAATCGATATTGGATCTGGCGTGCGGGACCGGAAGCATGACAATGGAACTCTCCCGGCGGGGGTACGATATGACCGGAGCGGATATTTCCTGCGATATGCTGGCGGAAGCCAGACGCAGGTCGGACGCGGACGGTCTTGACATTTTATATATCCGGCAGGATATGCGGGACATCGAACTGCACGATACGGTGGACGCCGCGGTTTGCTGCCTTGACGCGATCAATTACCTGACCGACACGGCTGGCCTTGCGGCATGCTTTTCGGGGGTGAAGCGATATCTCACTCCGGGCGGTTTGTTTATCTTTGATGTAAACACACCCTATAAATTCCGGAATATCTACGGCGACCGCGATTATATCTTGGAAGATGAAAGCGTGCTCTGCGCGTGGCGGAATTTTTACAATAAACGCAGCGGAATATGCCGCTTTGAGATTTCACTGTTCGCCGAAGGGAAGGACGGCCGATATACCCGCCATGACGAAATACAGACAGAGCGGTGTCTGTCAATGAAACTCATAAAAAATACCCTGAAAAAGTGCGGTATGACCGCCGACGGTGTTTACGGAGGGTATGACCGCGCACCGGCATCCGAAACCGACGAACGCTGGTATTTTGTCGCAAGACCCGGTTAATCCCGTCATAAAATATATTAAAACATAATAAAAAAATAATTGAAAACAATAATAAAAAAATAATTGAAAAACCGGTGTCAAGCATTTTTGAAAATGTCCCAAAAAAGTTTACAGATAAGCACCGGACAGTCGGCGCAAATTATACCATAAACATTGAACTAAGCCTGTTGTATTAGTCAAGTGAAAAATCCAACCATACACG
>JAQVWU010000278.1 GCA_028709565.1 Eubacteriales bacterium | reverse complement strand
AACGACCTTATAAGATAATATTTTATATAAACAACAAAGACAGATACATCGGATACTTCGGAAAATTTGGATAATTTGGATACTAAAATTTTCATATAATCAACATGTATGGAGGAAAAATTTGTCTGTTATGCAAATTGAGGTCGGCTCAATCGTAGAAGGTAAAATCACAGGCATCACAAAGTACGGAGCCTTTGTCGCTCTGCCCGAAGGTAAAAGCGGAATGATACATATTTCGGAGATTTCGTCGGAATTTGTACGGGAAATCCGGGACTTTCTCACCGAAAACCAGCAGGTTCGGGTGAAAATCATCGGTATTGACGGGAACGGTAAAATAGCTCTGTCAATAAAACGCGCCCGCGCCGAAGAAGAAGCCGGGAAAGCCGCGTCCGCTCCTTCGGTATGGAACGCGCCTCAAAAAAAGCAGCAAGCGGTTACCGGAGATGCTTTTGAGGACATGATGATAAAATTTAAAGCCGAAAGCGACGAAAAGATATCCGATCTGCGCAAGTCGCTGGAATCCAAACGGGCAAGCACCGGTTTTGGACGCAAAAACAATCCAAAGCACTGACATACGCTGCACAACTGATAAACGGCGGGGGCGTACTTCGCCGTTTGTTGATGTGAATAATAAGTTAAAATAACAGAATACGAAAGGACCGTTTTCAGCATACTGAAAACCCGGGAAAACACTTGCTTAAAATCGATAACGTAAAAATATATACCATGGAGAAGGAAACCGGGGTCATAGACTGCGGTTATGTGATTGTGGACGCAGGTAAAATAGCCGAGATCGGCAGGAGCGATGGAGACGGGTCCGGGGGATGGCTGTTCCCCGGTTTTATCGACGCCCATACCCATCTGGGGCTGATCGGAGATTCGCTTACCTTTGAGGGCGACGACGTAAACGAAGCCAGCGATTCGGTGACCCCTCACCTGCGGGGGCTGGACGGAATCAACCCGCTTGACCGGTGTTTTGCCGAAGCGCGCGAGAGCGGCGTCACCTGCGTCGCGTCGGGACCGGGCAGCGCGAATCCTATCGGCGGACAGAGCAGTGTGTTAAAAACAATCGGCGTCCGCATCGACTCGATGACAATCAGACAACCGGCGGCGATAAAATTCGCGATGGGGGAGAATCCGAAAAACGTCTATCACGTTAAAAATCAGACACCCGAAACACGTATGGCCATTGCCGCGCTTATCCGTGAGAATCTCTTTAAAGCAAAAAAATATTCCGAAGCCATGATTAAGGCGCAGACTCCGTCCGCCGCCCAGGAGGATGACGGGGATGAGGAACCCGAATATGACATGAAAATGGAGGCGCTGCTGCCTCTGGTGCGGGGGGAAATACCCGCTCATTTCCACGCGCACCGGGCCGACGATATATTCACCGCGATACGCATAGCCAAAGAGTTCGGTTTGAATTATGCCATAGTGCATTGCACCGAAGGCTATCTTATTGCCGATGAGCTGAAAAAAGAGGGTGTGTCGGCGATTGTCGGCCCCAACCTCATCGACCGCTCCAAACCCGAACTTGCCTCCCTGTCCTTTGCCAACCCCGCGCGCCTCTCGCAGGCCGGCGTTACCGTTGCCATAACCACAGACCATCCGGTTATCCCCCTTCAGTATCTGGGGCTGTGTGCCTCCCTCGCCGTCAAAGCGGGCATGGATGCCCATGAGGCGCTCAGGGCGATTACCATAAATCCGGCGCGCATTCTCGGCATTAACCACAGAACGGGCTCCGTGAAAGCGGGCAAGGACGCGGACCTGGTACTGTTTGACGGCAACCCTCTGGAGATTATGACCGCGGTAAAACAGGTTTATATCGACGGCAGCCCCGTTAAATAAAAAGTGTAACACTCTGACACCAAAAAAGGACTGCGAAATGAGACGTAAAAAATTATTTCCGCTGTTGATTTCGGTTATCGCGGTATTGGTCATTGCGATTATTATCATAACCTTTTCATACATAGCCGACATAAAAAAGAATGAAGGCGATGTGGCGGTTTTCGCGTCGCAAAAGGACAGTGCCGAGGATAATATTATAAGGTTAAACGAAAGAATTTCGGCTCTGGAATCGGAAAAAATACAGCTGAATGAACAGCTTGACGCACTCGGCCGGCAGCTCATGAGGCTTAAGGAAGAGAAAGATGCGCTGCTCAACACCCATGATGACGCCGACAGCCGTTTCCGTGAACTCAATAAAAAATTTGAGGCGCTCAATGCCGAAATAGCGATACGCGATTCGGCTATCGCCCAGCTTCAGGAAAACATATCAAAGCTGGAAACGAACTATACGGTGGATATCAACGCGCAGTTTGATATTCTGAATGAAATCTCCGAAAAACTCGCCAACCCGCTGATGATTGAAATCAAAAATACGGTTAAAAACGAAGACGGCACGACAACCGAAATCATTACATATGAAACGCCGAAGATAGCGATTTATTACGAAGATATCACCAATGGCTATAAATACGCGTATAACGCGGACGAGGTATTGGATCCCGCAAGCATGGTAAAAGCGCCCTTTATCCTGTCCCTGCTCGCCGAAGCCTCGGCGGAAGAGGAAAGAATCAGCGAGGCGAGGCTGGCCGCGGAGGCCAACGGCACGCTTGATACATTTACCGAACCCGAGCGTGTCTATGATATGACAAAGAAGATCGTCTATACAAAGGAGGAGTATTATAAGTCCGGCTCAGGGGAGATATCCGGCAGCGAGGACGGCACCGAGTATACCTACCGCGACCTGTTCTATCATGTGCTTGAATGCAGCGATAATGTCGCCTATGCCGTTCTCAAAGACACCTACGGCACAACACATTACGGCAGTCTTGTGGTAAGCCTCGGGGCGACCTCCATGTATAAAAAACCGACGGGCATGTCGGCCGCCGACGCGGGTAAATGCATGAAGGCGATATATGAATTTATGGAGAACGACGTTCATTATGGTATGTTTATGAAGGACGCCCTGACCGGCAGCGCCCATCACACCATAATCCCCTATTCGGTCACCCCCAAGCAGACCGCCCATAAATACGGCTGGGATAAGGGGGCGTATAACGACATGGCGGTCGTCTACGCGGAAAACCCCTACGTGCTGGCAATACTGACGGACTACGACAAGGGCGGCAAAGAGGTAAACGAATACATACAATCGGTTCTCAAACTCATAGACCAGATGCACGATAATTTTTACAAACAGCGCTGACGCCGATAAAATCAAACGGGACCGTGACAATTATCAAGGTCCCTTTTCGGTTGCCGGCGGATCGCTATGAGTTTTCAGGAATGTACGCAGTTCACGGTAATCTGCGACCGCCCGCAGGATCACGGCGGCAGCCGGCGCCCTGTATGGGTTTGACATATGGTTTATCCTCCCAGATTATTACGCAGCTTTTTTCTGATAAAGTTAGATAAAATCAGGACCGTGACAATTATCATGGTCCCTTTTCGGTTTATTATAAAACACTACCCGGTAATGTCAATACAGCATAATTCGACGGGATTGAAGATACGCGGTATGACAAGCTGCTTTGACAGACCGCGGCATACGATGTGGGTCGTTTTGCCGTACCTGTATATGCCCCCGGCGTATTTGGGGAACAAGCCCTGATGGGGCGCGTACAGCCCGTTTATCAGACAGGGCAGGCGCCATTGACCGCCGTGGGCGTGGCCCGAGAGTATAAGGTCGAAACGGTGGGGCAGATATTCCTTTATCCGTTCGGGCCGGTGGGAGAGCAGTATGTTAAAGCTCCCCTCGCGGCATCCGGCCCGCGCTGCGGCGAGTTTTTCGGCGAAATTATCAGGTTCCTCCCCGCGATGCCCTTTGATGGGGTCACCCACGCCGCCGATGCAGACGCCGCGCCGGCAAACGGCGTTTCCGTCCAGGACAGTGACGTTGTTTTCTTTAAGCAGATTCAAAACCCGCGGCAGGTTTTTCATATACAGTTCGTGATTGCCGACGCAGAAAAACACCTTATGTCCGCGCAGGGCCCGGATAAGGGCGGCGGAGTTGGCGTTGGAGGAGCGTTCGTCGAAGATATCCCCGGTCATACAGATAATATCGGGTTGTAATTCTCCGATTTTTGAGAGCAGTTTTTTCTGTCCGGCGCCGTAGCGCGAACTGTGCAGGTCGGATATCTGCAGTATGCGCAGCGGTTTGATTCCGGTGTGTTTTACCGTGTAAAACCGCACCGTCAGACCGTTGTAAAAAGCGCAGACCAGAAAAAATATAACGGCGCAGACTATCGCTGCGGCAATAGCTTCATTCACGGTTTTTTCCTGTCATCTGATTATCATCTTATTGTCATCTTTTCATCATCTCATCTTGTTTAATTTTTAATATTATCTTAATGCCCGCTTTGTTGACAATTAAGCGCCGGTGTAATATAATATACGGTATACATAAAA
>JAQVWU010000277.1 GCA_028709565.1 Eubacteriales bacterium | reverse complement strand
GCAGGTTGTCAATCGGGATGTTCATGCTTACAAATACCGGCTTGAGAATCAGGCTGTGAATGTCATTATACTCCTTTTTTACATAGGATCTGAGAAATTTTCTGGCCTGCAATACTCCGATTATATTTTCTTTACTGCCCCGATACACAGGGAGTCTGGAGTATTGGGATTCCTTTATACAGCGGATTATGTCTCCGGCCGAAGTGCTGATGTCTATGGCTTCAACGTCATCCAGCGGAGTGAATATATCCCCCACCGTGGTTGTGTCAAAGTCCAGCGCGGAATGCATTAATTTTTGTTTTTCCGTGTCCAGTATCTCTTCTTCCTCAACGGCCTTCATTATTTCGTAAAAATCCTCCTGGCTCATATCCGCTTTTTCTCTTACACCGAATAATCGGGTAATCAAATCGGCGATCAGGTTAAAAAACCTGGTTAACGGTTTGAAAATTTTAATAAGGGCTTTAAGGGAACCGGATACACCCAACGCATAATTCAGGTTGGATTTCGCATAGCTCTTGGGCAGCATCTCGCTGAACAGGAATATTATGCCCGTGGAAACAAGCGAGCCGTATTTTACATATTGCGTGCCCCATTTTTGGGTGACTATCAGGGTTACCAGGGACGCAAAGGCTATATGGGTTATGTTGTTGCCTATCAGAAGCGTTGTAAGGGCTTTATCAAAATTCTCTATTATATACAACGCCTTGCCTGCCCTCTTGTCTCCCTTGTCGGCCAGATTCTTGACTCTTATGGTATTTAACGATGAAAAGGCTATTTCACTGGACGCGCAGTATGACGCGCCCAAAAGAAACAGTATAAGCAGGATAAGTTGTAACCACCCGTCGCCGTCCATTTAGCTGTTGCTCCTTTTGTTTTCATTTATTTTTATTATTTCCACAATTTCCACCTGACATGCCTTCATGGCGTTTAGTGCGTTTGTATGGCTTTGAGGCGTGACCCCCGCGCAGCAGGACGCGTCTGCCGATATTTTAACCTCCGCAGAAATGTCTTGATTGCAAGGGCATTTGAGATTACGCATATATCGGTGCAAAGACCGGCCGGTTGAATCTCATCGATTTTTTTCTCTGAAACTTCGATTATTTCATTAATTTTTGAATCAGTTCCTTTTATCCGAAGGTGTTTTAAAATCTTTTTCATTTGTTGCCCCTTGTTGTCTCTTATTGGATTGATGTCTTTTTTTAAATCTATGATTTAATAATTATGGCATATATATCCGCATATTTCAATATGTTTTTAGAATTAAATACAACTTTCGGAAAGATTAAAGGCAGAAAATTATTTTTTTCAATCTTTTTAATCTCCCTGCCCAACCTTTTTATCGTTTTTCATGTCTTAATATCAGAGTCATCAGAAAGGAGGCGTGCAGTATATGAAATATTACGATCCGGACGACAGCACGCTGGTTATGCTGACCCTGGCGGGGGAACAGGCGGCTTATGAGGTGCTGGTCACCAAATATCAGAAATCGGCTGTTTCGGCGGCGACCGCCCTTACGCACAATCAGTTTATGGCGGAGGACGCGGCGCAGGATGCCTTTGTCACGGCGTGGATGAAGCTGGATACGCTGCGGGAGCCGGAGAAGTTCCGCTCCTGGGTATGCCGTATCGCGAAAAACTGCGCCAAAAATATGATCGCCCGCTACCGCGGCTATGTCCGCTTCGACGAACTGGAAAATGTGCTGATTGACGAGACGGAATTCAGCAATCCCGACCGGGGATACGCCGTCAAAGAGGAGGCGGCGCAGCTGCGGGAAGGCATGGGCAGACTGGGTGAAAAGGTCAGAGAAATCATCCGGCTGCACTACTTTGAGGGACTTTCCATTGCCGAAATCGCCGATAAAATGTCCATATCCCCCGGCACGGTCAAGTCACAGCTTTTTGACGGCAGAAAAAAGCTCAGAAAGGAAATGTGTGCAATGAACGAAGACATGAACGATACCATGACCGAACGGGTCATGAAAAAGGTTGAGGAACTAAAAAACTGGCAATTTCAAAACAGCAAAAACGGCTTCGAAACGGTCTATAACGACGTGCTGGCCGACGCGGAAAAACTTCCCGAATCGGCCGTCAAATACCACGCCATCGCCGACGTGCTCATGCGCGGCTGGTGGTGGCTGCCGGGGGACAAAAACGACGCGCTGTTTGCCCGTATCAAAGAAGCCGCCGAACGCGGCAAAAACGATGAGGTGATGAAATTCATCTGCGCCCGGGAGGACAGCCGTGTCTGGGGAAGCTCAAAAATCGAGTTTATCCGGGACAAGCAGATACCCAAGCTGGACGCCGCCGTATTCCGGCTGACGCTGGCTTCCGAATGGTACTGGCTGGGCGACGCGTATTTTAATGAAAAAAAGCCCGGGGAGGGCTTTGCCGCCTATGAGCAGGCGCTGGGTCTGCTGCAGCCCTCCGACGCCGACTACGCGAAAACCATCGCCAAAATCGCGCTGGAACGCAAACATGCCGAACAATTTGCGCAGATACCCGCCGACAATTATTATATGGCGGCGCTCGGAGAGGAACTGCGAACCGACGGCGGCAGACTCAGACACTGGAATCTTGACTGGGACAATGCGGGATCCCTTTGGGCGGCCGACCTTGAAGCCGATATGATTTTCCGCAACGCCTCCTTCGGCGACGGATGGTTTTACCGCGATGAAATGTCGGTCGGAGAAACATCCGGCGTGCTGACATATATCTCATCCGGCGAAACGGTCCACACCCCCGCGGGCCTGTTTGAGGGATGCCGCCTGTGGGAGACAAAACACGACAACGCCCTTTACAGAACCTATTATAAAGACAAAACGGGTATCGTAAAGCAGGAACGCATCTGCGACGGCATTACCGAAACAAGGGTGCTCAAATCCTGCAGCGTCCGGGGGACGGGGCTGATTCCCTGCGAAACAGACAACACCTGGGAATACGAGGCGCTCTATGACCCGGCCGTTAAAGCGCACAGCTGCCGCTATACCGTCTGTTACGCCGACGCAAATCGGGTGATTATCTCGGGCAGCTGGGACATTCACCGTCTGAAATATGACGAGAACAGCTGGGTCGATATGATCGAGCAGATCCGCAACGATTACTGGGACGGAGAGAAGTGCGTCGACGTGTCCTTCGCCATGGAACGGGCGGCGGCGCTGGCAAAAACGCCGATGGAAAAGGCCCATACCCGCGCCGCCTGTTCGGTCGCTCGGCGCATTCTGGACACCGATACGAAATTCAATCCCGCTTATACCGAAACGGGACACTGGAACTTTTTCCGGCGCTCTGCCGCGATAAAGCAGGGCGGAATCGTCCGTTATTTCTATAATTTCCGCTGGTCCTTTGAGCTCAAACACATTGGAGACGGAGCCGACCGGCCGCTGCTGTATAATGATATCTACGGCATTTTACAGGACGCGTTCGGTTACATATGGTCGGATGACCTGAAACAGGGAGCGGTCATAACCGAAAGATATCTGCTCTGGGATACAAAACCGATCACAACCGCGGCGCGCTGCGAAGCCTGCGGCGCGGTTGAGACCGGGGCGGGCACCTTTGAGGACTGTATGAAGCTGTCCCTGGATATCAGCGGTCTTGACGAGGGGCTTGAATACCGCGGAGGCAAAAAAGATTATTATTTCGCCCCCGGTATCGGTATCGTGCGCACGGTCAGCCGTTACGCCGGCGACACCATGACCGCCGTCTACGAGCTGAGCGCCTATGAGGGCACCGGCGAGGGATATATGCCCTTCTGCGGCGGCATGACGCGCTATTACGAGGCGCTTGACCTGACCGACGGATATATCGGCAGCGCCGAATATACCTATGTGGCGGAGGACGACGGAAGCGTCGTGATTTTCGAGGACCGCCGCGGTGTGCGCAAAAAGCCTGAGAAGGTCACGCAGTACGCCTCCATATACAGCGAGGTTATAGAAAATGAGTTATGGGATGCCGGCCGGCACGAGGAAAGCCGTCTGCGCCATGCGGTGAACAATCTGCAGCTGCTCATGCATTTTCTCGGCCGCCCCAGCCGTTATTGGGGTGCGCCAGACAAGGCGGTGGCGTGGAATAAATACCGCATGAAGATACTGGAGGATCTGGGAGACGGCAGCGTGTCGCCCGCGTGGCTCGGTTTGTATGCCACCACCTGCTTCCGCACCGGCTGCGCCCTGTTCGGTATGGGCAAAAACGATGAGGGCTACGAATATCTGGACCGCGCCCTTGACATGATGCCGGAATGGTTTAAATTAACCGACGGCGAACCGATGGGTACGGGCAACCCCCTGATTTACGGAGGTGTGCGCATCGTAAAAGGCAAAGAGCTTCTGGAACTGCCCGACGGTACACGGGAACCCCTGTCCGACTACGCGTGGCTGCTCGACTGCAACAAAGGCTTTGCCTATTACGCCATGACGGCGCCCCAAGGCTGGGAATG
>JAQVWU010000276.1 GCA_028709565.1 Eubacteriales bacterium | reverse complement strand
TGCTCTTCCGATCTGCCATCCCCCTGCCGTTGCCCGAACCGGAACCCGTAATAAAGCAGACTTTGCTCTCTTCTGACATAGCCCCTCCTTACCAGTCCTGGACCGAGCCGTCGGGACGGCGCAGATGCGGGTGTTCCCTCGCCTCAAAGGGGCGGAGCAAACTCTCGTCCAGCGTCACGCCGATGCCGGGGCGGTCGCCCATGGTGAGCCATCCGTCCTCAAAGGTGACGTCGTAATCGAGCCAGTCGGGATGATGGTTTGTAATCCAGTCTTCCTGGCAGTAGAAATTCGGCACCGCGAAATCCACATGCATGAGCGCCAGAAAACCCGCGTGGTGTACGCCATGGGGCACCATCTCCATATAGTGGGTCTCGGCATAGGCGGCAATCTTCTTCATCTCGGTAATACCGCCGCAGTTGCAGATGTCGGTGCGGACATAATCTATAAGGTCGCCCTCAATGAGCTGTTTGTAATCCCATTTGGCGCCGCACTTCTCGCCTGTTCCCAACGGCACCGAGGTCTGCTGCCTGAGCAGGCGGAACATCTCCGGACTGTCCGAGCGGATGGGGTCCTCAACAAACAACGGATGATACGGGGCGATGGCATTGCAGAGTTCAATGGCGCGGGGAGGGGTCAGCCGGGTATGGCACTCAAAGATGAGCTCGATTTCCTCGCCCACCGCCCTGCGCAGCGCCTCGGTAAAGGCGACGCTGCGCCGCACCTGAACGCCGATGTCCAGCACACCCGGTTCATGGCTGTCCAGCGGGCAGAAGCGCAGTGTTTTATAGCCCTTCGCGACGGCGCGCAGACCCGACTCGGCGAGGGCTTCGGGGGTAGAACCTCCGACCGAGGCGTAGACCCGGAGTTTGTCCCGGCACTTGCCGCCCAGCAGATTGCACACGGGCGTATTGAGCGCCTTGCCCTTGATATCCCACAGGGCGATATCGACGGCGGACAGCGCCGACTGCAATACCGGTCCGCCCCGCCAGAAGGTGCCGCGGTAGATATCCTGCCACAAGTGTTCGGCACGCATGGGATCCTTGCCCCTGAGGTAATCGGCAAGGTGACGGATAACCCCCTCCACGGCCAGCTGGCGCGTATGAAGCGTAGCCTCGCCCAGCCCGGTTATACCCTCGTCGGTTTCAACCAGCACATAATGGCATTCGCCCGAAAAACATCCGCGTATATCTGTAATCTTCATAAAATGCATCCTCCTGCGATTATTAGGCTAATTTTATCACGTCCTCACGGATTTGCAAGCAGACGATAAAATATTAACACTCCGTTAATATATATTTTGCTCCGGCTAATGATTGACATATCCGCTCTACCGTGTTAATATAAAAACGCAGAGCGCAGATCAGTTTACCAATATATAAAAGGGGTCTTGGAACATGATAACAAACAACAAAGGCATTGTAATACTGTATGAGGATATAACCGAATACTGGCTCGAACTGCTCAAAGAGTCCGGGCTGACCACCCTCGGGGTGCACAAAATCGCCGTGCCGGGTACCCGGAGTGTGGACGCGCTGCTGACCGAACTGGCATCACCTCACGGGAGGGAGCTTATTAACCGCATCGAAAAGGCGGGTGTCACCGTCGAATACGAACTGCACGCGATGGAGTGGCTGCTGCCCCGCGAACTCTTCGCGGACAGACCGGAACTGTTCCGCGCCGACAAAAACGGCAAACGCACAAACGACCTCAACTGCTGCCCGTCAAACGATAACGCGCTGGAGCTGATATCGGCAAACGCCCTGCGGCTGGCAAAACTGCTGGACCAGACATCGGACAATTATTTTCTGTGGCTTGACGACGCGAAGGACAGCCACTGCGCCTGCGGCGGGTGCCGCGGCATGAACAACGCCGACCAGGCGCTCACCGTGGTCGGCGCTATATTAAGGGGGCTGCGCGTTCATAATCCCCGGGCAAGGGCGGCGTTTTTATCCTACACCGACACCCTCCAGGTGCCTTCGCTGACCCCCGATGAGGGTATCTTTCTGGAGTTCGCTCCCATGAACAGGGACCATACCCAACCCATCGCCGCACCCGGCAACGAATCGGGCAGGATATATACGCAGCTGCTGCCGCGTCTGCTGGAGAGGTTCAAACCGGAGCAAACCCACATACTGGAATACTGGCTGGACAACGCCCTCTATTCCGGATACCGCAAGCCCCCGGTAAAGGTACCCTTTGAACCGGCGGTGACCGAAGCCGATGTCGCCTACTATACAGGCCTGGGCATCACCAACATCAAAACCTTCGGCTCCTTTATCGGAGAGGACTATTTCCGGCTGCACGGCAAACCGCCGCTGGGGGAATACGGGGAAATCCTCGCGCGGCATATCGGGCACTAAGCGATATCAAGGGCTAAATAAAAGGGGTCGCGGCGACCCCTTTTATTTCCGGTCAGACCTTAATAATTCGCGTGTGCTGCGTCCTCCGCCGTTTCCTGAACGGTGCCGTGCGGGTGATGGGGCGGTGCGTAGATCGAGTACAGTTTGAGGGGTACCCGTCCCGTATTCAAGACATTGTGCCATGTGCCGGCCGGGACGAAAACGGCGTAATTATCATAGATTCTGCGCTGATAATTCAGCCTGTCTTCTGTATCGCCCATATAGACCGTACCCTTTCCCTGTTCGACGCGCAGGAACTGGTCGGTGTCGGGGTGGAGTTCCAAACCTATCTCCCCTCCCACGTCGACGCTCATGAGGGTCAGCTGCAGATAATCGCCGGTCCATAACGCCGTGCGGAAATTGTCATTGGCCAGCGTTACATCCTCTATGTTAACTACAAAGGGTTCGGGGCCGTAATCTTCAGAATCGGGAAGGTTATTTTCGCGGTTGTTATTATACCGGCCGCCGTTATCACCTTTATCATTATATCGACCGCCGTTATCGGGCATTCCGTTGTATCTAAACGGATACTGATTCCTGTTTTTGTCTCTGTACATGATATAATATATGCCATTCCTTTCATGGTTGATGTTAATATTATATGCAGTATACTTTCCAAGGTGAGGCAAAGAACCATTCAGCCCCCTTTAATCGCATACAGATATGCGTCGTTGAGCTCAAATGCCAGCCTTATCTCCCTGCCTCTGAAATCCTCAAGGGTCTTTCCCTTCCAGGTGACCTCACGGAACAGCTCGTTTCCGTAGATTTCGCCGCAATCCTCAAATCCGTAACCCTCCGCGCCGACGACCGCCGCCCTGACTGAACCCAACGCCGAGGTATTGTAATTGATAAAGAGCGAACCGCCGCCCCAGACAAAGGGCTTTGTAGTAAATCCTCCGCCCTCCGCACCGGCGCGGACCGAGGCAAAACGGTACGCGGGCAGCGTGTAGCGCCATATGCCCGCCCCCTCACCCATGGGTTTGTCGTCCCACATATAGTTTTTCATCACATACACGCTGAATTCATCTCCTGTCACCAATATCCCGGACAGGGTGATAAAACCGCGCTGGGTCCACTCGCGTCCGCTGAGTCCGGGATATATCCAGGGCTCACGGGAAATGCGGTACCAGTTGACCCCGTCGCGGGAGGTCATGAACACGCAGTCGGATACCCCCGGGGACCGGTAATCGGGCAGCTTTTTACGGGATTCCATAAAACGCATAGGGACAGATATGATTATATGCTCCGCGCCGGGCACGGGACAGGCGGCGTTGGTATAGAAATGCTCGCTGATACCCTCCCGGCCGATATAATTATTAGGGGTCTGGGGACTCCAGGCGCGGAAATCATCGGACGTACAGGACTGAACGGCGCGGAATCCCTTCCATTCGCCCCGTGTAAAGTAACGGGAATAGCAGCGATATTTTTTCGCCTCGGTATCGAAAAAGGCGGTGTTCATCGAATCAAAGGCGCCGTCGGTTATCACGGCCGATTCGGCCAGCTCATGCCAGTCATACCCGTCTTCGCTCGCGTGGATATGAATACCCCCGGTGCTCAGAATGCCCCCTATCGCCTTGAATCGCTCGCCGGGCGGGCAGGCGGGGTTTTTATCCATAAACGGGGTAAAGTTGTGGCCCTGAACCCCCATATAGACGATATTGTTTTCGGTATTGCCCCGGTAACCGATTTTATTGACGGCGGCGCGGTTGAAATGTATGCCGTCATCGCTCAGCGCGAGACAGGAGGTCTGCAGCTCATCCAGGTCGCTGGCCCCCGACGGAAAGCCGCGGTAATACATGCGTATGCGTTCCCCGTCGTCAAAGACGCTGAGTCCCAGAGAGCCCCTGCCCTCCCATTCTTTCTCAAAGGTCAGCACCTTTTCGCGGCATTGGGGTCGGTTGAGGGTCAGCCGGGCGTTATCTGTTGTTTCGATTAAATGATCGTCGGTAAACATTTCGATTCTGTTAACCGGTTCTAATTTAGCCATTCGGTTCATCTCCTTTATTGTGTCCATATATTTTTCAAGGGCGGCGATGTT
>JAQVWU010000275.1 GCA_028709565.1 Eubacteriales bacterium | reverse complement strand
CCGAAGCGCACCCCGCCAAATAAGACAGCAGAAGCAGGGCAGCAAATAAAAACAACTTTTTCATGAGAATCCCCCTTAAAGTTTTAAATATTACTGTAAATCACGGGTTCCGTTATTTGACAACTATGTTTATAACACTATATAATTATAAATAAAATCGACGGACAATGCAATACGAATTTAAAGCAATTATAAAAAAATACAAGGAGTGATAAATCAATGTTAAACCGCGGAATATTTGTCAATATCGATATCAACACCACCGTCACCCCTTTTTTAAACAGGGTTGCCGCGCTGGATAAGCCGACCGAATCGGACCTGTACCGTATGACGGATATATATGCCGGTACGCAGGTGACCGACCTTGCGTTCAATATATTCTGCCAATATTCGGCGACCCCGTCAAGAATCTGGACCGACGCGGCTGCCAAAGCCTCACAAAAGACCGAAAACGGCGCCGCTGTCGATTATACCGAACAGCACGGAGCGATGGCGAGACTGCTGTCCCTCGGTCTGGACCCGTATGACATATGGCTCAGGCGCTGCCGTGAAAAGGGCATGAAAGCGTGGCTGTCGATTCGAGCCAATGACTGCCATTGCCCCGACGACGATACCTGCTTTCTGAGGTCGGATTTTTTCTATACCGCCCGTGAGAGGGGTTGGATGGCAGGCAACGAATACGGTTATTACAGATGGTGTTTCGACTATGCCGTACCCGGGGTGCGCGAACGCATGCTCGCCTATATATCCGAACAGCTCGGGGCATACGACTGCGACGGACTGGAAATGGACTGGCTGCGCGAACCCACCTGCGTGGACTATCGTCACCGCGATGACGGAACGCATATTATTACCGGATTTATGCGGGAGCTGAAAAAGATCGTCTCGGAAGCCGAAAAACACCGCGGGCACAAAATCGCGATCCTGTGCCATGTACCGCGGGATAACCGCACCTGCCTCGGTTACGGTCTTGCCCCCGTGGGATGGGCAAACGAAGGATTGTGCGACATTATCGCGCCCGCTCCGCGGTGGGAGAGCTGCGACAGCGACATACCCATCGATGAATGGAAGCGTTTGCTGCCTGACACACCGGTCTGGGCCGGTCTGGAACTGCTGCTGAATCACAGAATGAAACCGGGGGCTTATTCGAACGCCGAGACAACGCGCGGTTATGCCGGCCAATACTTCGCGCAGGGGGCGGATAAGCTGTACCTGTTCAACTACTTTCATATGCTGGACGAACCGCATCCATGTAACGCCGCTTTTGAGGAAATCTACCGCACCTGCGGCGACCCCGCCATGATTATGCAAATGCCGCGGCGTAATGTTGTCACCTATCAGGATATCACCCCCGACGGAATCCGCTACGACCCGCTTCCCCTGACCGTTTCGGCGGGAAGAACCGCATATCTCACCGTTGCCGCCGGTCCGGTTGCCGAAGACGCGCTTTTGCTCATCGGCCTCGATGCGGAACGCGAACCCCCTGCCATTACGGCAGACGGAGACGGCTGTTCATATATCGGTATATCCGATGAACCGTGCGAATACTGTCCTGCTCATCTGGTCATCCATCTGTACCGGCTGCCCGCGTGTATCTCCGGCCGGCTGTTCTTTGTCTTCGCCGCGGACACCGATACCGCCGTGCGTTATGTTGAGATACGGCAATCTTGAAAGCTATAATAATAAAAAAGAGCCACTCGCCGGCAGCTCAACAAAAGAAAGGATTGCTATAATATGGAATTAAATTTGCGCGAAACAATGTTATCCGGTTTTCCGGAGATAAAAAAACTCGGCGCGTGCAGCCCATACGGTGAAACGACCCCCTTTGTATTCAATGGCAGACTGATGCGGCTCGAACTGGCCGATCCCTCCCGCGGCCTGGACGCATGCAACAAATCAATCCGCGCGGTAATCCGTGACGCTCAAACAGGCGGAATATTATCGGAATTCGGAAAAGACTGTTATTATTTTTCCGGTTATCAGGAAAACGATACCTTTTATGTTATCGGCACCGTGCGAAAGCAGCCCGCATTCAGCGGCGATACCTACAAACTGTTTAGCAGCCGTGATCTTTTGCACTGGGAGGAGCGCGTATTGCTGTCAAACCCCGGCTGGAAGTATTTCAATTCGGCGCTGACCAAAGGAGCGGACAGCTATGTCCTTGCCATGGAGGCGGGAGAACCCGCCGAATATTGCGGAGTACCGTTCACATGCTTCTTCGCAACCTCCACCGATATGGTAAACTGGACCTTTCTTGATTATAACAAAGGTTATCCGAAAGACCGTTATTGCGGCGGTCCGTGGATGAAATATGTAAACGGCTATTACTATCTCATCTGCGTAACCGAACTGCCCTGCCAGCGTTACACCAACTATATATATCGTACAAAGGATTTCGATGTCTGGGAGGTCGGTCTGTACAATCCCTTTATAATGCCGGGCAATGAAGACCGAAAAGTCAGCCCCAACGCAGTGGGACTGACCGATGATTTCATCGAAAACGGAATAAAAAAGAAATTCATTTCCAGCGCAAGCGATATCGACATGTGCGAATGGAACGGAAAGACATATATTAACTATAACATCGGCGATCAGCGCGGTTTTTATTATATGTGTGAAGCCGAATATAACGGAACGATAGCGGAGCTGCTCGGGAATTTTTTTATATGATTTTTATAGCTCACACTTACTGTCTTTAAGCAACGCTTCGTTTTATTTATCATTCAATTTATTTCAAATCGGCAATGAGCTTTTGAATGCGATTCGCTTTTGTTTCGTCTTTTTTCGCCGCTTCGATTTTGTTGACCTGCTCGCGTTTCAGGTAATCGGGCTGTTTCAAAAAAGTCTCCAGCGTATCGCTGTCTCTGAGAAACGGTTCGAGATAATCCGGAACCGTGAAAACCCGCGGCTGTACGTCCTTCTCCAGGGTAATGTGTATGCTGTCACCCAGCGTTTTGCCGACGGCGCGGCGGATAAATTCGTTGTAGACGAGATAATGCCCATTTCGGGAACCCAGGAGCGTATGGTCAAAGGGGTGTCCGTCAACCGTAATTTTGACGGGTATATTGCCCTTCGTGCCGAAACACTCTGTGGCTGATTCGGGGAAATAAAAGACGTTCCATTGAATTTTACCCTCAAGCCGTTTAATTTCCGCATCAAATTCGTATTTCATACCGCAGTGCCTCCTGTTTATACTTTGATTTTTATGATGTTATGCGCAAAACTCCCGTTTGGCGAACCGGTGCTGTACCTCCCGTGTATAATGTCCTGCTGCATAATCATCATGTCAGCGGAAATAACAGCAATTCGCTGATAAATACTACCGCGCAGCAGGAAAGGGACACCTTAAAAAGGCCGGCGCCGAACCACGCGGCAATAATACCCGTTATCAGGGCCAGTGTGCCCGATACGCGGCTTTGCGTTGCGGCGCAGATTGCCGGGAAGGTCATAACCGCCAGCGTGACATAGGGCACATAATAAAGAAATGACTGAATAAAATGATTTTTTATTTCTTTCCGAATCAGTGTTAAGGGCAGAACGCGAATCGCGTATGTAACACCGGCCATAATTGCCAGATAAATGTAAACATTGTTAGTCATTCTGCGTTTTCCTTCTTCTTAACCGGAAACAATAACGCTGCCGCCGCGGATATCGCCGCCGTCAAAATAATCGTACGTGTACCCGCGGACAGATTAGATATAACGGGCAGCGCGGAAGCGGCATAAGCTGAAATAAAGCAAATCAAAATCAAACCGGCTATAACTTTATTTTTACGCGCCGGCGGGATAATTATGGCGATAAACATGCCGTACAGCGCGACACTGAGCGCGCTGACAACGCGCGGAGGCAGCAGATTGCCCGCAATAACACCCAGTGCGGTTCCCGCTGCCCAACACGGAGCCGCAATCATAACAGCGCCATATGTATAATAGGGATTTAAAAAACCCTGTTCGGCAATCGCGAGACCAAAAAGCTCATCGGTAATATAATTTGCCATCACAAGACGATGAACCAGCGGTGTCTTTGGATCCATGCGCTGGCTCATGGCGCAGCTCATAAGAAAATATCGCGCGTTGGCGATCAGTATAACGATTATCATTTCCAAATAAGAGGCGTTTGCCGCAATCAGCGTAAAACCCGCGTATTGCCCGGCGGAGGCGTTGACAAGCGCGCTTGCCAGAAATCCCTGGAAAGCCGTAAGTCCGGCATTCGTCGCCGCAATACCCAGTGAAAAAGAAACGGCAAGATATCCGAGACCGACGGGGATCCCGTCCCGCATTCCGCTATAAAAAGCGCGTGAATTTGAAGATAATAAAGCTTTCATGGATATCAGCGGGTAATGGAACATAGTATAATTTCTGTCCTTCAACACGCTCCCCGTAAAAGGTTAGCCAATAAGGACGATAGAAAATTTCCGATTCCATTTTATTTATATCCGGTGTAGTCT
>JAQVWU010000274.1 GCA_028709565.1 Eubacteriales bacterium | reverse complement strand
GCTTCCGTTTCGGCATCTCCCGCCAGCCATCCGATGAGAATAAACGACATATTAATACCGACATCGGTCCAGTTCTGGACGAAATATTCTTTTAAAATGCGTTCCCTCACCTCAAGAGGATCACGCAGCCGGTCCCACCATTCCATCGTTGACCGAAGCATATTGTCAAGCCTGCCTCCGGGTTCGATAAAGCGCAAGCCCGTTTCTATAAGCTTTGTTCGGTCGCTTTCGATATAGGCAGCGCTCTCAATTGCCGCAAGAAACGCTGAAGCCTCGACACCGTCACCCCAATGGTCACAGCAGGCGTCTTCACGTGACAGCATCACGGCAAGCTCGGGATCTCCCGGCGCAAGTGCCGCCCATATTTCGGTTCTGATTGCAGACCCCATGCCGGAGGTGAATTTATTGTCATAATAACCGCTCAGAGGGGGATACAAACCCGTTTTCAGATTGCGGATGACCACCCCGTATTCGTCGGGCAGCGCTTTCATATGCCGCAGCCAGCCGTCGGCAAGGTCTCGGCGATTTATCGGCAGCCCGCAGCGGCGGATGACCTCGACCCAGACCGCCTGTAAATCCAGATCATCATTGGCTACCATTGACGTCGGGACCGGATCATAATAGGTGATATCCTTGGTTCCGATATACCCCTCCATGGGCATGCCGAGTGTCCCGCCCACCGCTTTGCCGGTAAAACATCCGTATAGTTTTTTCATATATACATCATAGGCTAATTTCATAATTCAACTGTCTCCGGTTATTATCTCATCATGTTTTTTGCGGTATCTCCGAGGAAAAAGTAATATGTTTCCCCCAAAGCCGCGCCGAATTTCAGCGAGCTGATGTTTTCATAATATTTGTCGTTAAAATAATCATATACATCGCGGCTTTCACCCAACGATATTGTTTTTTGTCCCGCGGACGAAGCGCAGTATACAATCATGGTATCATTCGCCGTCACCACATCGTTGCCATCCGATATGATATTGACGCCGGCGATGGCGCACAGCGCGCGTATGTTTTGCCTGTTGAGGTGCGTACCGCCGTAAAAAACCGATTTCGACCGGGTGACACTGTCCTCATACAACACAGCTGCCGCGGCGGAACCGTCCGAATATTCGGCATAGGTTGCGCTCCGCCCGCCCGTGACACCGTAACGCGGCGTGACCGTCTGACGTATTTCCGGTCTGATAAAGCCCGCGCCGCTGCCTTCTTCGGTGAGTTTCATATTTGTCGAACCGCTGTCCGACATCGCAATGTCCATTCCGCAAAGCATTTTAATAACGGAAGGCTCCATTTTACCGAATCCATACATAAATACCGCTGTTTTGCCGCCGCTTTGCAGTCTGTCGGCCAGTATCGCGGCATCGTCATCCGAAATGCGGTAGGGATTCATAAATATATAGAGTTTGGCGTCATCAAACCTTCCGTCTATGATATCGGTGATTTCCGCGAAAGCGCATTGGACACCGGCATGATATGCCTCGAGCCGTGTCGCGGACAACAGATTCATGGATATGTTGCGGGACGGCTGACCGGCAATCGATTCCGCTTTTTCATCAATCACAAAAACGACATCATAGGTCGGCGCTTTGGTCTGTGTGCCCATATAATCGGCATATACCGTGTTTAGTTCGGCAAGGTTATCCCATATACGCTGATCGAGCAGCCACCCGGTGCCCGTCAAATCCATTGCCCACATGGCGTTTGCGTGAACCATACTCATACCCGCCTCACGGCGGTGCACCTGAAATATATCGTCAATCGTCCTCAGGCTGGGCAGCCATCCTCCGTCGGGAGACCCGTTCACAAAGGTGCGCTGGTCGCTTTCCTGGAACCATATCTTCCCGTGACGGGTAACCGAGTCGACCGCTGTCATATAAGCCGAAGTTGCGCCCAAACCGCCGTTCGGTCCCGTGCGGTCATCATAACTGACCGGCGCGGCAAAACCGTCTATATACGCGCTGTTCAGCAGTCTCTGCATATCATAATGCCCGGACTGCGCGTCGGACAGTTCAAATAAATAACCGTAAAAGGCAATAACCAGCAGATTGCCGTCCGATGCCGTCTTAATCGTTTTCGCAAAATCATCAATGCGTCCCGAAACAAGCCGGCCTATATAATCCAGATAATCTATATAACGCTGTTCATCGGAGGTCAGCATCAGGGTATTCGGATAGGAATGGTCCGATGATACATTATTGGGCAGGTCGCGGGGCACTGCCGCTGGACCGATGCCGTATGACACATTCCAGGCCGTGTTCAGGGCGTCATCCGTTTTATATAAATCGGTCAGCCACCTGCGGAAGCCTTCGTCGTTTGTTTCGGAAATGTCACTGCCCTTTTCACGGAAACCGAATTCAAACCATTCGCCCTTTTCCAGATGAATACATGCGATATGGTCCATGTAATCGGGAGATGACCGCATATATTCAACTATAGCGGTTAATCGCCGTTTGGCTTCCTCCGCCCATCTGTCCGATGCGGTGGAAACCAGTCCGGCAGCGGTGCCGTCGGTATAACATATGCGGTCTTTGTAACGCCAGTCATCTTCCGCAATAATCTGCGGATTAAAAAAGGCGCCGGTGTTCACCCGTAATATTATTTTGGCGTCGGGGTCACCCTTTAACACCGCGTCCAGACAGGCACGCAGATTGGTATAGGCATAACTGCCGGTATCGGTATAGTCGTCGTCAAAATTTAAATTATATATTACAGAATGCAGGTTAATACCGGCCCGGGCAGCCATTTGCGCCTGTTCGGTTACATTGGTGCCGATATCGGTATTGCCAAAAAACAGCAGCGGCACGGTCAGTTTATCGTTTATATAAAGACGCGGAATATCGTTCAGTGTTTTTACCTGTGTCACCAGAGGCATAACATCAACCCCCTCATCTGCCGCGGTGTAAATAAAAAATCTTACATCGGTATTTTTCGGAACGGAAACGGTTGGACCGGTCACATAATCGGAAATAAAATATTCGGCTGCGGCTACGGCGGCGCCGCTGCCCTCCCCCGTGATGATAATCCGGTCCCCCGAAACGGCAATTACGCATTCGCCGTTCTCCGCCGCCATATTATTTTCGATACGGTTGGTTTTGCCGACAATAATCTCCCTGGCGCTAAAGTCGATATCGCCTTTGCCTTTTACCCAGTCGGTCATCAGCGTCAGTTTTACACCGGTTGCCTCAAGCAGGGCATCGCGCAGCATAACCGCGGCTTTTATTTCGTCATCGCCGGCAATGTCAGAGCGTATTATCACATAATCGGTGCCGCCCCCCTCGACTATGGTCAGCAAAGAAGGCTTCGATATTTCATTTTTGGTTTCACATCCGGACAGGCACAGCAAGCCGCATAATATAAATATTGCCTGTATAGCCTGCAGTAATTTAAGTCGCACCGTTTTAACCGTTCAGGTATTGTTCATACAATTCTTCAAGGTTTTTTTCGGCTTGTTTTTCCCGGGACGCATAGAAAGAAGCAAAATCGCGGTTTGCCGGTTCACACAGATTCCTGCCGATATAGGACAGGTCCCAGCTGATTGTAGCGTCGTAATAACCATAATCAAAAATACGGCCGTCGCGTATTATTTCCAGCATCGCAGCCGATTCGTCATCACGCGTATATTTAACCTGAAGCGCTTCCTCAAAGAATACCGGCACTACCGAACGATAACCTTCGGCACATAAAGCCTCGAGTATAACCGAGGTGCGTTCGGGGTCGCCGGCGGTTATCGGCACTGCAAAAACATTCTGACCCGCGTCGACGAGGGCATAATATCGTTCGGTGCTTTCATTGTATTTAGGCGCCGGAATAATACCGATATCGCTTTCCATGTCGCGCAGGTTAACCAGACTGCCCATTGACGCGCCCGTGAAAAACGCGCGGCTCTCGCGGAACATATTGCCTTCATACGCCGGATCAATGCCGTTTATATAACAGTTGTAATTTTCGACCAGATCAAAGAATTTCAGAAATATGTCAACCGTCCGCTCATTGAAGGGGGTAAGCGAGGGCACACCGTTGTCGTCAATGGTGATGACACGGTCACCCGCTGAATAAAATGTCTGAACGGGTATGTCCCATATGCCCATTGTAATACCGTAAAGATCATTTTCGGGGGTCATTTTGCCGTCACCGTCCAGGTCGACCGAAGCGGTCCTGACTATCCCTGCAAATGTTTCGAAGGTCCAGCTGCCGTCTTTTACCGTTTGATACGGATAATCGATCAGATATTGATCGAACAGGTTTTTGTTGAATATCATACAGAAGGTAGCGCCGATGCTCAAATGACTGATATCACCCGTCATGGCAAACAGTTTGCCGGCCATCGCCATATTTTCCGAAAAATCGTGATCCCACCAGGGCTTGTCCAGATCCACCCATCTTAAATCCGTTTTCCAGTCCAGTACATAGCCTTCTTTCGCATAATTAAAGGCAAAGGAGATC
>JAQVWU010000273.1 GCA_028709565.1 Eubacteriales bacterium | reverse complement strand
GAGGAAATATTCCTCTTTTTTTTGAAAATCCGGACAAATTATGTGTCAGATACAAAAATCACATTTTCTATTACCTTATTGTGACAATTCCGTTTTTTTAAAACCACTTGTGACACTCATGTCATTATTTTAAACATCAAGTTTTTATACGATAAAATATTAAAGGCAATAAGGCCAAAAGTCCGCGGTGAATTTTGTGCATATTATTGACTTACAAATATTTATCATGTATGTTATAATAACACTTTGAGAAAGCAAATAACCGGTATGTTTTGGAGGACGTTTACATGAAGACAAGAATATTATGCCTGCTTTTTTGCGTGCTGCTCCTTACCGCCTGCGCCGATAATGCAGGGCAGGAAGTAAACCCGGAAACGTCGCCGGCTGCGGCGGAAGGCGAGGAAACGGCGACACCCGAACCGCTGCTGCCCGACGCCGATTTTGAGGGATATGAATTCAACATAATGGGGCGTGAAAAGGGTGCGCAGAGCGCCCTGTGGGATACCGTCGACGTTTATGCCGAAGCGGAAAACGGCGACGCGATTAACGACGCGGTATACAGGCGCAACGTTAAACTCGAGGAAAAATATAACTTTGAAATCATATTTACCCCCATGGAAGTGGCGAACCATGTCAATCTTATCAACAATTCGGTGCTCGCGGGGGACAATATCTACGACACGGCGCTCATGCACACCCAGAACTGCGCGTCCCTGGTACTCAAGAACGCGATACTGGACCTGAACACCGTGGAATATCTCGACTTTTCGCAGCCATGGTGGGATACACAGACCATCGGCGATATAACCGTAACCGGAAAGACCTTTTTCGTTATGGGAGAGATAAACATAACCGACAACGACGCCACCTGGTGCGTTATGTTCAACAAAATGATCAGAGAAAATCATTCCGCCGCGGTACCCGATTTATATCAGCTTGTACGGGACGGCGGCTGGACCCTTGACAGGCTTAACGAATACGCGGCCGGTGTTGCCGCCGACCTGGACGGGGACGGCAAGATGGCATGGGACCAGGATATGTGGGGGGTAATCCATCAGTATGAAACGGCAAACTGCCTCTTTCTGGCGTCGGGCACCAAGACCTTCGCCAAAGACACCGACGGTAATCTGATTTACAACCTCAATTCCGACGACGCGTCCGGCATCTTTGCCGTCGTTCACGATTTCTTCGCTACAAATGCCGACTGCGCCATAATAACCGACTCCCTTACCGTGGACAATATGTGGAACGTCGTTTCCCGCGGCACCTTCAAGGCCGACCGCGCGCTCTTCTATATCGGTCCGGTTGCCAATGTACGGCTTATCCGGGATATGGAAACGAGTTTCGGCATCCTGCCGCTGCCTAAAATCCGGGACACTCAGGAAAAACACTTCAATACGATGCAGTACAATAACGCGACCGCCTATACAATCCCGGTTACGGCCGAGAACACCGCCCGCACCGGTCTCATCCTTGAAGCACTGGCGATAGAGTCGGTAGACACCCTTACACCGGCCTATTATGATATCACCCTAAAGAGCAAGGCGTCCCGGGATGAGGAATCGGGGGAGATGCTTGATATCATCTTCGCCAACCGTATATTTGACATGAGCTTTGCCTTCAACACGGTGGGTACATACAGCTTCCTGCAGACACAGGTCAAGTCCTCGACGAATAACTTTGCTTCGGCTGAGGCGTCAAACCGGGAGGCGTTTATTTCCAAGCTGGATGACATCATGGAGAGCATCGACAAAAGCGATTGACAAAAAATCCGGGTTAAAGACATAAAAAGTAATAAAAATAATAAAATATAATAAAAAGAAATAAAGTTTTAAAAAAATATTTTTGAAAACTATTGACAAATATAACATATCGGTATATAATATAATCGGATAGGTTGAATGGTAACACGATTTGCAGAATGAGTTGATCTTATGATGAAAGGGGCGAGTCCAATGAACAATGAAGTCTCACAGCATTGTGAATCATGCGAAAACGGCATGGAACTTAAAACGGGCTATGCTGCCGTTCAGGGTATTGACACCGTTACAAACCACCGCTTATAAAGCAATTCCATACCCCTGTTCCGGGTAAGCCTTTTATCCGAAACATGTATGACAGTCCGGTATTGTCAATGCTGGATATTCTCCCGAACTAACATGATTTGTCAAGGCTGTTGTTTTTGATTCGGTTTTATCTGTATAAATAATTCCCGGCGAAACACTGCAGCCGTTCGGCCGATTCATACCATGGCAAATTTATATAAAAAGACTAAAAGGAAATATTTAGTTGATTATTCCGAAGCATTAAGACCGCTTATTTCGGTTAAACGAAGTAAGCGGTCCATTTTATGTCGATTTCAGAAATTGTAGTCGACTAAAACCTTTTCGCCCGCGGCTGCCGATTCCACGATGGCGCATCCGACGGCTACCGTTGAGGCGCCCTCGATACCGTCGGTCGGGACATCGGTATTGCCGATGACGGCATCGCACATCTCCTCGATTTCCGAAGCGATATTGTGGTTGTTGATATCAACCGGCAGCTGTTTTGTTACAATACGCTGACCGTCTTTATTGTTGTATTCGCGCTGCAGCGTTATTTCGGGGGAGGTATTGTCGCAGATTATCGTGCCCCGGGAGCCGTAAAGCACCGTGCGCATGGTATATGTACGTTTGCATCCTATCGAGGTCATCACCTTGCCGATAACCCCGTCCGGGAATTTCATTATCGCGACGGTGCAGTCATCCACGGGCCATGATTTGAGCATCTTGCGGTTGGCATAGGCAAACACCTCGCTCGGATTGCCCGCAATCCATCTGAGCAGGTCGATGGCATGGCATCCGCCGCCTATTACAGGATGTCTGAGGTTGACGGGGTCGATACGCCAGCCCCCGCGCCCGGGGATTTTAGCGTAATCGTGGGCGTACTCCGATTCCACAAAGAACAGTTCGCCGATTTCGCCCGCGTCCACCAGCTGTTTGGCCAGCATAAAGCCCGGCGCCTTGCGGCATACCTGACCTATCATAAGTTTTTTGCCCGTTTCCCGGGATGCCTGTATCATCTCTCTGCAGTCATCGGTCTGCAGCGCCATGGGTTTTTCGCACAGGACATGTATGCCCGCCCTGAGGGCCGTAACGGTATATTCTTTATGTATCTGGTCGGGCACGCAGATCACCGCCACGTCGATTTCTTCGTCTTTGAGCATTTGGTTGTAATCTGTATAGAATTTTACACTTCCGGTATATTCATTCTCAAGCTCCGCGTCGATGTCGCAGACGGCGGTGAGCAGGGCGTGTTTATTTTGTTCAATGCCGCTGATATGGCTCCTGCCGATGCCTCCGACCCCCGCCACGGCAAATCTGAGAATCTTGTCTTCCATAGGTTGCCTCCTGTTTTTAATGGCTGAATAACTGAATGACTGACTGATATAGGATGACCGGTCAGCCGGTGTAGTTGTCAAAGTAGGTGAAAACTTTATCCATGTATTCGGCGTATGTCTGCTCGTTTTTGGCGTAATGTGACGCGATGTCATTGCTCTGGGCTTCCATCAGATATTGAATCCAGAAGGCGCTGCCCCATCCCCCGTAGACATAGCCGAAGTCGAATACCCGCCCGTCCAGGATGGTGTCCAGCATCGCGATGGATTCCTCATCGCGGGTGTATTTGTATTTGAGGGCCACGTCATAAAAGGCGGGAATTACCGTTCGCCAGCCTTCCGCGCACAGCGCCTCGATAATTGTGCCCGCGTAAGCGGTATCCCGCAGGGTTATGGGAACGGCCAGCCCCTCGTGGTCACCGTCAACCATGGTCTGATATTTTTCCTGAGCGGTGTCCCATTTCGGATAGGGTATTATACCGAAATCATCGTCGAAGTCGCGCAGGGCGGAGATTGCTTTATCAAAATAGGCGTTGGCGAAGAGGGCGTTGCCCCTGCTGAACAGATCGACACCTACATTATGCGTGGTGCTGTTTGTATAACAGCCGTCGTTTTGAAAAAGCAGGTCATAAACCTTGTTGACTATATCGACCAGCTTTTCATCGTAATAGGTTATTTCCATCGTGCCGTCGTCGGCGCGGGTGCATATGCGCTTGCCGAATGCCCACAGATAGACGTTCACGTTGCTTTTACTGTCGGTGGAGAAACCGTAAAAATCATCGCTGTCGCGCTTATTGTCCCCGTTGAGATCGCTGTATGTGCCGGCGGTCAGTTCAATCAGTTTATCTATTGTCCAGCCGCCGCCGTTTACAATCTCATACACATTCGGCAGATTATAATCGGCCGCAAGCGCCTTATTGTAGAACATACAGTAAGCGCGCCCTATAGCCGAGACCGCAAAATCACCTATGGCTATAAAAGCCTTGTCCTGGTATGTAAGGTCTTCGGTTGTGCTGTCCGACCACCATTCACGGGAAAAATCAACACGGGGCATATCGTACCAGTTAATCAGATAATCGT
>JAQVWU010000272.1 GCA_028709565.1 Eubacteriales bacterium | reverse complement strand
CGCTGACAGCGGTCTTAACCATTCTTGTAGACAGTGTATCGTCAAGCTCCCATCCTACAATCATCCGACTGTACCAGTCGATGATTGCTGTCAGGTACATAAATCCGTGCTTCATTCGAATATAGGTGATGTCGATTGACCACGCCTGATTTGGGCGCGTCGGGACGAAATTCCTGAGCAAATACGGGTAAACAGGGTGAGCTTTGGCGGATTTTGACAGATTCGGTTTCGGATATATCGCTGCGATACCCATCTCGTCCATGTACCGGCGGGTTTTCAGCCTGCCGACCTTCATCCCCGCGGCTTTGAGCTGTCGCGATAGTATCCCCACGCCGGGTGGTCGGTGTGGAGCGTATCGATGAGATTTTTCGCAGCGACTTCGGCTTCGGATGGTTCGGACGGCTTGTAGTACAGTGCTGAACGGCTTACCGACAGCAACACCGCCGCTTTTGAAACCGACAGGGTTCGTACGTTGTCCGCGTTTACGGAGCGGAGCAGATCTGTTCGGCGATCAAGGGTTATTTCGTCTCTAACGTTTTTTTTAAAAAGTCAATCTCAATCGTCTGCTGCCCGACTTTCTTCGCCAGCTGATCCGCTTCGCGCTGCTTGGCGTTAAGTTCGTCGCGCAGCCGGCTGTCCCGTTTGCGGTCGAAAACAATCTCGGCGTTTTCAAGGAATTCCGACTTCCGGTTACGCAGTTGATTCGGCGCAATCTCATAAACCGCCGCAATTTCGTTCGACTCTCGCTCGCCGCGTAACAGCTCCAGGACTACTTTTGTTTTGAATGATGACGTAAAACTTCTTCTCTCCATTTTTGTGTATCTGCTTTCTTATTCTTTTATTATACCAGATTCACTTATTTGAGGGAAGTTTTTTGTCGAGATTTTTCAGACCATTATAAAGAGACTGTGATCTGAGTCACCTCGCAACAGCAAAACCGTAATTTAATGAGTTACAGATCCACAATACTTATCTTTATTATACCAGCAGTAGCTACTCTTGCAAATATAACCACTATTCTCTATTTTTCTCTTCTTTGAAAAGAAGAAAAAAATAGAAGAAACTTCAGAAAGGAAAAAATACTTTAGTTATTCTCCGAATGAGGATAACTAAAGTATACGTAATACATGTTTATTATAACCACAGCTTTAAAAAATCTATACAGACATAGAGTTAGGTATATCATCTGCGGACTATTCCTGCTTGGTACAGTTTCTGTGCTTGCATGCGCATTGTATTACAGTATTTGCATGCCTGTTTATATGCAAAAGCAAAAAGATTTATATATGACGCATATCAATTTGAAATTTAAAAAAGAATTGCAATGGAACGGTAATGAAACACTCGATTATACCGTTACAGGATTCAATTCGGATTCGTCAATGGATAAATACAATAAACCGATATATGTGAAAAAAGATTTCTTTAAACAATTCTCCAGCAGTGAATATGTTGACAGAACCGTTATTGCGTATACCGAAAACGTATACGGCGTCTTTTATGATTTAGAAGATAATCGCCAATATAGGAATCTGCTTTACGGAGGAACACTGGCGGATATTAATATTACAGCTCCCTCTCATATGAATGATAGACTTGCACTGACCGACGGCGAATTGAATGAACAGGGAGAATGCCTGATACACCGTCTTTCGGCTAAAGAATACGGTTATAAAATAGGCGATTACATAACTTATACCGATATTGACGGCAATAAACTCGGAAAATTAAAAATATCAGGATTTTTTGGTTTCATTAACGACCCTGTTTCAGACGAATATGGATTCGTATTCTGGGTGGGCAGCAATCCTTTTTTCAGAAATATGGTTAATATACAGCGTATGATAATAACCGATTTTGATACCGTATATTACGCATACGAAAATGACGAAGACAGCAGCACTTTCACAGAACAGCATGAGTTTAATAAATATATAGCATGGTATATATTAAACGATGGCGTAAATTACGACGCATTTGTAAACGAAACAGAAAATCATGATATCGACGACACACTGGATTTTTATTGGGATTACGGCAAATATGAACGTGAGGTCCATACCCCAATGCAGACTATAAATATCGCGAATATATTTACAATAATAACATTGTCTCTTTCCGGTATAATTATGACTATACTTACAGTTTATATATTAAATGAACGGCGGTATGAAACGGGAATCTTATATTCATTAGGTGCAACTAAACTTACGTTAATCATGAATTACCTTTATGAAATGATATTCTATATGGTATTTATCGCATTTTTATCGATATTTACCGGAAAATTTATTCTTAATCTGACTTTGGCGAATGCCCGGTTTTTATCTGACCTAAACATAAATTATACTCCGGGATTTCCGTTTTTGCTCAGACTTTTCGGTTTCAGCATGATTATTATATTCGTGTCCGTTATATTTGTATCCGCGTTTATTCTGCGAAGTTCGCCGTCAAAGTTGATTTCGTCCGGGAGACAATAAATGAACAAAGCTGAATTTTTTATCACAAATTCAATCAAAGGCATTATACGGAACCGACGGCGTTACCTGCTTCTCGGTATCATCGTTTTTGCGGTTACGGCAACGGTTATCGGATCGCTCTTATTGTCGGGAGCGGCGAATGATTTTATTACAGAACACAAAACCGAAATTGAATCATATGATTATGAATATTATAACGATAAAATCAAACCGATTGAAAGTATCTTTTTCTTCAGCAATATACTTATCATTTCATTCGCTTTTCTCGGTGTTATTACGCTTGTATTTATAACGATGCTGCTACTCAACGATCGTATATATGAGGTCGGAATCCTGTATTCAATCGGAATGAATAAAGTAATCATATATTTCAGCCTGCTGTTTGAAACTACAGTGTTTTTACTCATTGTGATAAGTGCCGGAATACTTACTGCGGCAATAACGCTTTATATTTTCTTTTCATCCGGAGCTGTTGCCGACTTGCGAATGTATATGGCACTTGATTATAAATCCTTTTTGATTGTTATCTGCGTGTCGTCTGTATTGATATTGATCCCGTCGTTGCTGACCCTCGTTAAAGTTGTAAAGTCGTCACCGCTTACACTGCTGAAAAACAAAAATTTATAAATATTAATGGAGAACAGATGAAAAACATAATAACTATGTCTGAAGTTTACAAAAGTTTTAAAACTGGATACGGCAGGATTGACATATTGAACGGTATCAGTCTTGAAGTAAATCAGGGTGAATTTCTTGTTATTTTAGGCAAATCCGGGTGCGGCAAAACCACGCTTTTAAATATCATCGGATTCATGGATGATCTGACAAGTGGTACATATATTTTTAACGCCAGTGACAGTTCGAGATTCACGGGTAATAAAAAATCGAAAATACGAAACGAAAATATCGGTTTTGTGTTCCAATCATATAATTTAATCAACAGTATGACAGCGATAGAAAATGTGGAAATCCCTATGGGATATAAAGGAATGAATAAAAAAGACCGAATTGAAAGAGCTACCAGCCTTCTTGAACAGGTCGGTGTATCAAACCGATTCAGACATCTGCCGTGCAATATGTCGGGTGGTGAACAGCAGAGAGTTGCAATCGCAAGAGCGCTCGCGAATAATCCATTATTAATTTTAGCGGATGAACCGACGGGCAACCTTGACGAAAAAACAACTGGGGAAATCATGGATTTATTAAAAGAGTTGAATCAGAACGGCACAACGGTCATCATGGTGACACACAATACCGATATGCTGGAATATGCTACCCGAAATATAACAATATCTAAAGGTGCAATTTTGCAAGATTAAAAACTTAGTGTTAAGAAAAAATAACTTAACGTGTTATTGATGGTTTAAAACACCAAAGGCTGCAGTCATGTATATCTTAACAAATTCCATTAAAAATATTATTCGCAACAGACGGCGGTACCTCATCTGCGGGATATTTCTATTTATTACGATGTCAGTATTTGCCTGTGTCGTGTTCTATTATATTTGTCTGTGTAAAATAAAAACCGAACCCTGGTCCTCGGACAGTTGAAACTGCAACACCTCTCCAAAAGTGCAACACCCTAAGCGAAAAATGCAACACCCTACGGGGTTACCGTGCGATTGTATCAATTTGATGTACTTTAGGCACATCATGTAATGTCGTTGATACGATAAAACCCGTCTGAAATTAAGGCGGGTTTTGTTGAATTATAGGCGAAAAGCATTGTTTTCAACTGCTTTATTATTTTGCTGAAGAATAAGCTTTAAAGGATTCTTGTGTCATTGTCAAATAGATTTTTACAGTTTTTACTTAAAACTCGTTAATAATATATGAACAAATGCACCCCCCCCCTGCTGGCACTGCCCCCTGCAAACTTTACAGAATAAACGCACACCCTCCAGTCAATAATACCATTGAGGTGATTATTGATGAGAAGTTTAGAAGAACGCGAAACAGTATTGAATATGTATTTTCACGAAGGG
>JAQVWU010000271.1 GCA_028709565.1 Eubacteriales bacterium | reverse complement strand
TAAACGCGCCGCTTTGGCCCGTTTCATCGGCCACATTTTTGGCGTTTATCGACACAAACGGGGGATATCCGGCATAAGTACCCTCAAATCCATGCGCGCCGCGAAAACTGACCGCGCCGGTATATACGGATGGCTTTTCCGTGTCAGGAATATCCTTTGTGCGGTTGTCCAGGTCAATCCTGCATCCCTCCATATATTCAATTAATTCCGAGGTATGTGCCTGCTTGCCCATGACCTGCCCAATCAGTTCCAGCGCCGAATAGAAAGTTTCGTCAAACATCCCTTCGGGGTATATGCCGATAACGGGGATACCGGTTTTTTCGGCTACGTTCTTAATGGTTTGTTCATCGGCCAGGCCGAAAATCACATCGGGCGCCAGCATAACCAGCTCTTCTATATAAGGGGTATCGCCGGAGCCGCCGCTTCCTACAGATGCAATTTCCGCAAAATTTCCGGCATTTACAACCGAATAGGGCATTGCCGGTATATTCTGCTTGTCCATATCGGTAACCCCTGTGAGCATATGGGCACAGCCGGCGTAGGTCAGTATCCGGGCCGCTCCGCCGATTGCGGCGACGGTCTGCGGTTTTTCGGGAACCTCAACCTCCCTTCCGTATACATCGGTTACGACACGGGTATTGCCGGATGAGGGCGCCGCACCCGGAGCGCAGCCGGAAAGCAGCGAAACAGCCGCGATTGACAGCATCAGCAAAATTAGCGAAACCGTCTTGACTCTCCCGAATTTCAAAAAAAACATAAACCGAACCTTCTTTCCAAATCAGATATTACCAGCCTCTCGTATAGCCGGTAAAGCAATCGGCGCACACTTTTTTGCCGTTCTCCAGCCGCATCTTATGTTCCGGCGCGCCTTCTCCGCAGATTTCACATACGATTGTCTCGAAACGCCTCGCTTTTTCGGGCATGTCATAAGCGGGTTCCGAGAAGGAGAACACTTCATCCACGGGCGCGCTGAGCAGATATTCCTGCCATTCGCTGCGATCCATATCGCTGTTTTTATTGGGTTTGAGGCAGACACGCAGTTTGCGGCCGTCCGCGCGGTTAAAAAACGAAAATGCCTGTTTGCCCGTCCCCCGGTATATCAGATTCCCCTTGCCGATTGTACAGCTGAATATAGCCTGAACAGCGTCCACGCCGCAGGCGTCGTTTTCGGTCACGCAGACAATTTCTTCGTCATCGGATACCCCGATACCCAGTTTCTGAGCCGCGGCTTCACAGGCCTTTACACCGATGGCAAGCCCGGGACACTCATGACCGTGGAAAGCCAGGGCTTTGTTCCATAATGTTTCGGTTGTTGTTTTATTCACAGCAATGTTCCTTTCAATTTAAATTTAAACAAAAATAAAAAAACCATAAAAGACCGTCAGGTTCTTAATTACAGTTTCATACTATAATATTTAATATAAAATAATCCGAATGCACGCCCCGGCGGAACTTCCGTCCGCCATTATGTATTTCGTATACATATTATCGGTTGCATTATAACATTATAATCCGCAAATGTCAATCGGTATTTTATCTAAACAATGCTGTGTATGATTTAATCGCGGGCTGCCGAAGAACTTTATTGTCAAAGTAGTTGTTATTTTTTAATAATCGATGGAATAATTTTAAAATACCATTGACAAATAATGAGAATAATGCTACGATTATATGTAATGAATAAACAAACGGAGGTTTTGGCACATGAAAAAATTTATCGTTGTTTCTTTGATTTTTATGCTCGTTTCAATCATGTCGATTCCTGTATTTGCAATTGAGCACTGGAGTTCAAATGTAACCGTTTACGGCGCCGAAGGTACGGTGAATATTGACGGGAAAGCAGACGCCGGTGAATGGGACGACGCACCCGAAATCAAAACGACCCTTGAAGACGATCCGCTTGAGAAGTCCGGGTATGTAATATATCAGGGCGGCTGGGAAGCGGACCGCACGGCTGCGGATATGTCCGCAACGTTTAAAGTAAAATGGGATTACGATTACTTTTATTTCCTTGAGATCAGAAAAGACGATGTTGTAAATCTCAACGGAAATGCGCAGGAACCGTATTTAACAGACGGTGTGCTTGTATTCCTTCAGGTCGCTGACGATGATGATGCAAGAAATCCCGACGGTTACAGCCATCATATTTTCTATACGGTAGGGAAAGACGGCGCGGCCGGTGGCGATGTTATGGTCCGTATCTGTGACGAAGCCGGCGGCGGCAGAGAAACGGTTGCCGCGGCAGGCGCAAAAATAGCCACAACCGTCACAAATGACGGATATATTGCGGAGATAGCTTTCCCGTGGTCTGTTTTCCAGGATAAAGTTCCGGCTTATAAAGGACCTGCAGCCGGAGACCAAATCGGTTTTTCACTCGTTGTTCACGACAACGACGATAAAGATTCAACAGGCTTTACCAAACAGTACTGCTGGGCATACATACCCGAAATTATACCGGCAGGCGGATATGATTTCGGCGGCTGGGGCATACTGGAATTACTGGCTGCGCCGGAAATCGTCACGGAAGCCTCCGAAGTTGATGACACTCCCGCTGAAGACGCCCCCGTGGTTGTTGCTCCCGCCGCTCAAACAGCCGATATGGCGGGTATTGTAATACTTGCGGTCGTCACCGCTCTTGCCGGAATAGCCTTTACATCCAAAAAGAAATAAACTCATATTAATATACGAAATCAGCCTGCCTTTTCCTCCATGGCAGGCTGATTTTCATGCTTATTGATTTAAGACCTTTTTAAAACTGTTGGCATTGACATTTTAATAAAACAATGTTATGCTTGATAAAATCAACCGGATAATCATACTATACATACTATAATAAGGAAGCAAGTTTATGACAAATGATTTTATCGCGGGTTCACTTGACAATATCGGATTTGTTTGCATTGAAGCGAAATATAACGGCAAGTGGGTTTTGTGTTTTCACAAGCGCCGTCAAAAATGGGAGTGCCCGGGCGGACACGTGGAAAAGGGGGAATCCCCTTTGGCAGCAGCCAAACGCGAACTATATGAGGAAACGGGAGCGACCGAATTCAGCCTGATTCCTGTCTGGGACTATGAAGTGCTGGATGACCGGGGCAAACTGCACAACAACGGAAGGGTTTATTTTGCCGAAATAAAAAGCTTTGAGTCCCTTTCGGCAGACAGTGAAATGAAGCAGGTAGGCTTTTTTGACATCCTGCCCGAAAATGTCACATATGACAGAGATAACATGATTGAGATGATGAGCAGGGCGGAAAGGTATGCCCTCGCTCATTATCTGTAATACAAGAGGACATATGCAAAAATTCATCAAAACAGTACCGGGACTGCTGCTCAGTGTTTCCGTAGCGGTTATCGCGATTTTTTTGAGCAGTCTCATACCCGGCGATATTATAGGCGCCACCGTCATCGCCCTTTTGGTCGGTATGGCACTCAACCCCGTCGCCATGAAAAAAACCGACCTGTTTACCCCCGGGGTAAACTTAGCGGGTAAATATATACTGCGCGCCGGCATTATACTCATGGGCATCATCATGAATCTGGCCGATGTTTTAAACGTGGGGGCGTATGCGCTGTTTGTAATGATTTTCACCATCGGTACCGCCTTCGGCGCCGGGAATCTGTTGGGCAGATTATTCGGCATAAACTGGAAACTGACCAATCTGCTCTCGGTGAGCACGGCGATATGCGGCGGGTCTGCCGTAGCCGCGGTAGGACCGGTTATCAAAGCAAAGGATGAAGATATTACATACGCGATATCCTCTACCTTCATTTTTGATGTGCTGACCGTTGTAATCTTTCCGTGGATCGGTATGGCGCTGGGCATGTCGCACATGGGTTACGGTCTGTGGGTAGGCACCGCCGTCAATGACACCTCGTCTGTTGTAGCGGCGGGTTATGCCTTCTCCGAACTGGCGGGAAATACCGCGGTGATTGTAAAACTCACGCGGACAATGTTTATACTGCCGTGTGTGTTGATTTTCTCTGTTATATCGGAGAGAGTGGAAGCCAGGTCGGAAGGCGAGCGGGGCAGACCGGTAAACATCAGGAAGATCTTCCCTTTCTTTATTATTATGTTTCTGATTCTTGTGGCCATACGCAGCACGGGTATCATACCGGAGGCCGCAATACCCGTAATCTCCAAAACCTCAAAGTTTCTGATGATAACGGCTTTATCGGCTATCGGCCTGAAAACAAGCTTCGGCGATATAAAAAACATCGGCATAAAACCGATGATTCTCGGGTTTACCGTCGATACGCTGGTTGTTTTCGTTTCCATGGGGGTCCAGGTAGTGACAGGCAGATTCTGAGAACATACCGTCCATTGATCTATATATCTATATATTTTTAAAAACCGGTTGATACAGGAGAAATCAAAAGATTATGAAACTCAGAGATTTTTTAAACAAAACGCCCGGCAAACCGTTTTATCAGAGCGAATTCGGTTATTATTGTCTTGACCGCTGGACCGCGGACGGTTTTATCAAACCGGGCGACGATTTGGCGCAGCTGTTCGGTTTT
>JAQVWU010000270.1 GCA_028709565.1 Eubacteriales bacterium | reverse complement strand
TGCCCTTTTGTAGTGCTTTAAATTATTGTTTTTACCTTTTTGCCTGCTTTGTGTCCTTGATACCTGTTATTGTCAAGGGTTTTTCGTTACTTTCGCAATTGGTTATGTAAATATTCTGTAGATTAGTCCGTAATTATTCGTAATTTGAGTTATATGTTGTGGTGAACGGAGATTAAGCGCCGCGCTTTTTTATCAGCTTTGAGGACATGTCGACGTCTTCGTCGGTTATGTCTACCGAACCGCCGCTGTAGCGCGCTCCGATATACAGTTCAAACAGTCTGTCGGTATCCCCGTCACTGTCTATTCCCATATTAACCTCGGACGGGGTCATAATCGGCTCATATTTAAAACCGCCTTTTATGAGCTTGATAATAAACTTTATATACAGATACCGGATTTTTTCAGCGTTTGTCTTCAGGTCGCGCCAGCGGAGCTGATTTTTAACGCTTTGGAAGCGCCGGAACAGATTGCTGTTTTCAAGGTCAAAAATATAACTCTTTTCGTCAATGCCGGATACGCGCCGGCGGTCGGGCAGACCGAAAACTTTACGCAGCCTTTCGGCGATTTTCGCCAGGGGGCCGCGGACATATCTTTGCACAAGCCGGTTAAAGCGCGCCTTTAGCTCGTCTTTAACCGTTTTCGGCACCAGTTTGCGCAGCGCGAAAAACAGCGAAATCAGGCAGATTACCAAAATGATAACGGTTGCCTGATGCGGATACCTCAGGTTGGAGTGACCTTTTGTTATATAATAATACCGGGTAATCGACTCCAGCTGGAGGGCCAGCCCGGAGGCTATCGCGCGTATGATGACCCGGCGGATCGCCTTTTTATCCCACTTATGCCGGGTGATTCTGTTGATGTCGGGATCTTTTGGCTTTCTCGGCATAGTTGCTTATTACCATCCCTTCATACCGTTAATTAATTATAATATTGATCGTTTTTGAATTGGTTTGAATCATTTTTATTTTTCGTCTTTGCCGGTGTCTTCGTCCCGTGCGCCGCCCATGAGTTTTTCGCGCGCCGCCTGTTTTTCCTTGAGATGCCGGGTTTTGGACTGTGCTTCGGCGATGCGCGCGGCGCGTTCCTCTTCACGTATCTTTGCCTCGCGCTCAAGCCGCGCCTGTTTGTTTTGCTCGTCCAGTTTCTGCTGGGCGTCCAGGATTTTTTCCAGAGCCTGCCGGTCTTTGGAGTTTTTCAGCCTTTCCTGCTCAGCCGCCTGTTTTTCCTCTTTTAATTTGGCAAGCTCGCGCTGCGCGTGTTCTTCGCGGGCGCGTTCCTCGTCCTCCAGTCTGAGAACGGTCACATTGTTGCCGAAACGGTGGAATTCGGCTATCTGCTCATCGAGGGTTTCGCTGATATAGGGCGTTATTATAAATATCTCGGTTTCGTTCAGACCGCTTTTAATATCGCTCTCGAGCAGACTGAAAAAAGAAACCCCGACTTTGTGCCGGACCTTTGCCATCTCCTTGAGAATCTCCTCGAGGTGATGCTCGCCGCTCTCTATGGGGAAGCGGATGCGGTCTTCACCCGTAACGGTGAAGCAGTTTGCGGCAAAGCCGGCGCGGTAACCGCTGTATGACGCCTCGCGTATAATCGCCGAGGAGAAGGAAAGACCCAGTTCCATCATCGCTTCATAGGAACTGGTGGAGACGGGTACCGAGATGTCGGTCTGGAAGTTGAGATAAACCAAAAAGGTACGGGAGGAGCAGAAATCGCGGTTATTGACCTTGAGTGAGGAAAGGTCCATCCTGCCGCTGCGGGCGGTTGCCTTGAAGTTTATACTGTTGAAGGAGTCGCCAAAATTATAATCGCGTATGCCGTTGAGCGAGAAGGGGTCCTTTATGAGCCAGCGGCGGGTAAAAGCGTCGCCCTCCCTGACAGAGGTGGGCTGGGTCGTCTCATAAAGCGGTACGATTTTAGGGTAGACATAGACCTCGGCGGGGGCTTCAATATAGCGAACCTTTTTGTTGTAATAGATATCAACCGTCTCAAGCCGGTAATAACCCCTTTTGGCGCACTTTATAACATGACGCCGCCGTATCTGCATAAAAGGCATGAGGTGGAATCGGCTGACATAATACTGCATTGCCTTGCGGGGGTCAATCTCATATTTCTCCATAGGGATGCCGTTATAGATATAACCCTCGACATTGACAAAAAACAGCGGGAAAGGGGTCGGATTGTATACAGTTTCAATCAAGGTGACAAATTCACCTTCATAGGCGCCCACGTCGGAGAAAACCCGGCGGTAAACGACCTTTTCCATAAGCTTTTCACGGATCTTGAGAGAAATGAATATGATTACCGTGACAATAAAAGCGATGGAGACCACAACCGCCAGCTTAGCCCAGTTTTCGGCGATAAACTGTAATACCGATCTCATTTTGCCGACCAGCCCAGAACAGCCTCGGTAGGAACGGGAACACGGTTGATAATATCGTCGATGACCGAGAAGGCGAAGTCTTTCTTGATTTTTGCGGAGGAGGTGAGCATGAGACGATGTGAAAGCACCGGCCGGGCCGCTTTTTTTATATCGTCGGGCATAACAAAATCGCGGTTTGCAAGGGCCGCATAGCCTTTGGCAACACGCATCAGATTCAGGGCTCCCCGCGGACTGACCCCCAGGACCACATTGTCGGTGTCACGGGTGGCTTCGACAATGGTCACTATATAATTCATCAGATCCCGGTGGATATATATATTGGGAAGGGCTTCCTGCGCGTCGATAATGTCCTGTTTCCCGGCCACCGGCTGAAGGGTATCGAGGGGGTTTTCCGTATTAAAGCGGTCGAGTATGTCAATACTCTCGGCATGCGACGGATATTCCATTGAGGTCTTTATTAAAAAACGGTCGAGCTGAGCCTCGGGCAGCGGATAAACACCCATGTTTTCCACGGGATTCTGTGTTGCGATAACCATAAACGGGCTGGACAGCTTGTATGTTTTGCCGTCAATCGTAGTCTGCTGTTCCTCCATACACTCCAGCAATCCCGCCTGTGTTTTCGGAGTGGCGCGGTTTATTTCATCGGCAAGCACTATGTTGGCGAAAACCGGACCCGGAACGAATTCAAACTCGGTCTTTTTCATATTAAAATAATTGATGCCGGTAATATCGGAAGGCAGAAGGTCGGGGGTAAACTGTATGCGCTTGTTGGAACAGTCTACCGATGCGGCCAGCGTTTTAACGAGCATGGTTTTGCCCGTTCCGGGGACATCCTCCAGCAGCATATGACCGCGGCAGAAAAGCGAAATAAGCAGCAGGTCAATGACATCATCCTTGCCGACGATAACCAGGCTTATATTATCCTTGATTTTTTTATACAGGGGGTAAATAACACTGTTGTTCGACACACAAACACCGCTTTCAATAGTAATTTCCGTCTTATTTCCGTCTTATTATAATTTATTTATATCGGTTTGTAAATAGCTCAGAGAAAAAATCGTTTAATTGTTTACATATAATTAATGTATGATAAGCAAAAAAAAGTTATAATGATTACGGATTTCAGTCCGAAAAGAGATTACGGGACGGAATATAATGGAACAATATCTGGAAGCAGGCAGGATAATCAATACCCACGGAATCGCCGGTTTTGTGAAAATCGAATCGTGGTGCGATTCGCCCGGTGTGCTGGCCTCTCTGGGCACACTGTATCTAAAGGAAGCGGACGGTACCTTTCTGCCGCTGAAAATAATCGCTTCATCGGTGCACAAGCATATGGCTCTGACCGGAATCGAGGGGGTGGACACACTGGACAAGGCGCTTAAATATAAGAACCGGGTTGTCTGGGCGCACCGCGATGATCTGCCGCTCAGTGAGGGCAGCCATTTTATCGCCGACCTGCTCGGACTGCCGGTAATTGACGCCGACAGCGGAACATCATACGGCATTCTGACCGGTGTGACCAACAACGGAGCGAACGATGTGTATGAGATAACAAAGAACGGCGATATCAAAGCCTATATGCCCGCGGTCGGCGAATTCGTTATCCGCATCGATTATGAACGCGGAATTTTTATTCGTCCGATTGAAGGGATGTTTGAATAATTTGAATAATTTGAATAACTTGAATGATTTGATGGATTTATATTACAGTAACGCGGCCGGACATTCACATGAGATTTGATGTTATGACCCTCTTTCCCGCGATGGTTGAGGGGGTTTGTTCGGAGAGTATAATCGGCAGGGCCCGGACGGCGGGCATTATTGAAGTTTATACCCACGATATACGCGATTATACAAAGGACAAACACCGGCGGGTGGATGACACCCCCTACGGAGGCGGAAAGGGCATGCTCATGCGCCCTGAACCGGTTTACGACTGCTACTGTGCGGTGAAAGATTTGCTGGCCGATAAAAAAAACATACGCTCTGTTTATATGTCGCCCCAGGGCATGCCGCTTACCCAGAAAAAGGCCGCCCGACTGCTGGAATACGATGCCATTATAATTCTGTGCGGACATTACGAGGGCATTGACCGGCGTGCCGTCGAGCTGGTCGCCGACGAGGAAATTTCCGCGGGCGATTATGTTCTGACCGGCGGCGAGCTG
>JAQVWU010000269.1 GCA_028709565.1 Eubacteriales bacterium | reverse complement strand
TGTCCATGCTGATTAAGATTCTTTCTATAAAGTTTGATTCCCTGGCTTTGCGGACCAAATCAATACATATTATGTCATTTTCGATATTGTTTGCCCAGTCGTATCCAAGGTAACTTCCCTTTGCTGCAAGCTTCAAATGATAATTAAAATCAGTTTCAGCCATAGCGTGAATCCAGACAAAACGTGACGGATCAATACCCTCTTCTTCCATTATTTCAACCTGTTTTTGCGCCACATGTCCGGCTATTGTATGGCTGCCTATTGCAGCGCCCGTCTGCATTGAAGCCTGACAGGCTGCCCGGAATATTTTTTCTTCACATTCGGTCATTCCGTCATCAGTGGCGCTCAATTTAATAAAACCTGCAGGGACTCCGCAGTCCTCAATGCCCTCATTGATTTCTTTTATCATCCAATCGCTGATTTCACGCTGTGTCATAATAAAATAAGTTTTGGGAATCCAGGGTTCCCTGTATACACCTGTCGGAATAACAATGGGCAGTTTATTGCTGACCGATACGGCTTTAATTATATCAGCGCGTCTGCCTACCCCGACCGGTGTGGCATCAAACATGCATATAATTCCTCTGTTTTTGACTTCGCTTAACAAAGGTGACATGTGTTTGACTACATCATGTATATCGGCATTCATATATGCATAAGCCGGTGGCGGACCGGTTTCCGTGAAAATATGCTCATGAACTAAAATATATCCGGGCTGGTCGGAGGATATCGGACCGCATGCGGTAGAAATATGCATTTTATATCAACTGCCTTTCTTTGTTTTATTCCGCAAGGCAACACCATATATCGATAAGCCGGCACAAAGACCATGACGCATTGGCCGAACTTGTGGAAGGCAGTATTGTTATTTCGCGGCCGGTTGTCGGCTCTATATATTTTTTATAAATATTCCCCGCTACCCTGCCGTTTGCATAAATGCGGTTTATATCACATTGCGAAAGAATAATATTTATATCATTCGTAACTATATTTTTTAAATTGCTGTCAGCCGAACCCACTATCTCACATTTTTGAATTACATCCCATAGAGCAATGCCGTTAGAAAGAAGCAATTCGGTCTTTTCTTTGACGGATTGAGGTGTCTCGCACTGATATATACCGGCAATGACATTCCAGAATCTGTTTTGCGGATGCCCGTAATAAAAATTATTTTCTCTGGATTTGACCGAAGGAAAGGTTCCGAGAACCAATAATTTTGAGTTTTTATCGAAAACCGGTTTGAAGGTATGAGTCTGTAACATAATCTATATATTGCCTAATATTACCGTATCGAGATTTTGCCGTGCAATTCCCGCAAGACGGCGCATAACGCGGATGTCTGTAGGTGTTTTATCCGACATCTTTCCGCAGGGGAAAAATCTTGTTATATGAAGGGGAATGCCGCGGTTAACCGACGCCACCCAAGCCGATAATTCCTGTATCTCCGCGGGAGAGTCATTTTCATCCGGAATAATAAGTGTGGTAAGCTCCACATGGGCGTTTTTCGCAGCGATTTCAATAAATTTTAAAACGGTTTTAATATCACCGCCGACTTTTTCATAAAATGACGCAGTAAAAGCTTTCAAATCAATATTATATGCGTCAACATAAGGCAATACTGCGTTTAATGCTGCCGGCGTGACCGAACCGTTTGTCACTACAACATTAACCATACCGCGTCTTTTGATTTCTGCCGCTGTATCCCGGATATATTCATAACCTATCATGGGTTCGTTATAGGTATACGCAACACCGATGTTCCCGTGTTTTTTAGTTTTTTCAGCAAGCTCGGCAAGTTTTACAGGACTGTAAAACTCCGTGACCGCGTTTTCAACAGATGCGGCTGCAATGGAGGCATTCTGACAAAACGGACAATTCAAATTGCATCCGAAACTGCCAACCGATAAAATTTTACTGCCCGGATGAAAAGACACCAAGGGCTTTTTTTCAATGGGATCAAGCGCAACAGAGGTGACTAAACCGTAATTTACAGGTGTGTTTTTTCCGTCTGCATTCTTTCTGACCCGGCATCTGCCGGTCTTACCGTTTTTTATCCGGCAATGATGCATACATATATTGCAAATCATTTCAGTTTCAGTAATGCCGTACCACCTCGAATCTTTGCAGTTTTATTTTTTCATTGGGTCGGATTCCCGCCTTTTGTCTGGCTATATCAATCTGTTGTTCCGCAGTATCTACACCATCAAGGTTCGGTAGAAGCAATCCGCGTCTGCTCC
This sequence comes from Eubacteriales bacterium, assembly GCA_028709565.1. Lineage (GTDB taxonomy): Bacteria > Bacillota > Clostridia > Oscillospirales > CAG-272 > JAQVWU01. Next base: position 2,351 of record JAQVWU010000269.1, on the reverse strand, counting down.
CGGATGTGACAATCACACCGTAACGCGCAACATCAAGCTCCTTCCCGGATTCAATATCTTCAGCCTCTCCCAAAATATCAACACTGTAAACAATCTCGTTAAGTTCGTCATGACCAACCGGGGGAAACCGCGTATCGCGCGATGCTGCGCTGATTGCGTTGTTTATGATTTCTGCCGCAACATTTTCCGTTGTCGCCGTTATGGTACCTATACATCCCCGAAGCTGACCGTGTTTTTTTAATGACACAAATACTCCGGCTTTATTTTCAGTTAATTCGGCAGAAAGATTTCCGGGTATTTTTATTTTCTCATCTCTCAATACATATGCCTCGACCGCCCGGCGCGCCAGACGGACATATTCATCTTCATGTTGTTTAATCAAATTTAATTGTTCGTTATGCTTTTCATTATATTTATCAAGAAAAAAGCGCTCTTCGTCATATCCGATCGGAATAAATGTACATAAGCCGTAACCAACACCGAAAGGGCCTTCATATGATAGTTTCTCTGCTTTTACCCTCTTGCCGTTAAAGCAGCCCGCCAACGTTATAAAGGTACGATGTCCGCATTCACCGGCGATTTCACAGAATGCTTCGTCCATGTCAAATAATTCACCGAAATTCCCGCTGCCCATGACATTCATTATTTTTTCGTCATAAACAGGACCTTCCGCTTTATAACCGTATGGACCGTCACTTTTAAGCCTGTGGGACAAATCGCCGCTGGCGACAATAACCGTTTTGCGGTTGAGCCTTTCGGCTGTTTCACCGATTAATATACCCAGTTTGTAGTGCTCGCTGTATGGAAGCCCGGACATTCCTATTCGAATCAAAGCGGCGTCAATTTCACCGCCATAAGTCTGCTGTATGAAATATAACGGCACCATAGTTCCATGATCGAGCTTTTTCTCCTTTTCGCCGTATGTTCCGGCGGGCAAACCGGATATTTCAGCTCGGCGTGATAATGCTTCTACGAATTCCGTATCATATTTCACCTCGAATTTAACTTCACCGGCGCCGAACTGAGCAACCCTGCTTTTGGCTTTGGCGCCCGGAGAAATATGAAAATAATCCGCATACATAATACTGTGTGGTGACAGGACAACGATGGTTTCGGGTTTTTCTTTAATCAGCAAAAGAGCTGCATTGCGATATGCCGTGATTGTTTTACTGATTGCCTGTTCCTGCCCGCGTCCGACTTCAGGCACAATCAACGGAGGGTGGGGCACCATAGCAGCGCCGATAATACTCATAAATCCTCCTCATGATTTTTTTCTTTTTAGTCAACGGATAATCCGGTATGTTATTTATATTATACAGTATGATTAATATAATATCAATATTTGTTGAGCAATATGATTACGTATTTTGCAATGATTTCACGCTGCCTAACACGTAATAATTGACATAATGTAAAATCTGTAATATAATATACTCATTAAATATAAATAAAATCGGGAGCCGACATGAAAATATATATAAAATATTTTATTTTGTTTTTAATTTTGCTGCTGTTATTTTCTTGCAACAGCACGAACAACGTCAAACTCGATTCGTCAGACATTCCGGTAAACACCATTGTCGACATTTCTGCATTTACGATTGTCAGGGGGGACACAAGCACCGAGAATGTAACTCAGGCAGCTGTCGAACTGCGCCGTATGCTTGAGGATATTACCGGTGTCAGAATCGATTTACAAACAGACTGGACAAAACGCGGAACAGACATAACGCGATTCGAACGGGAAATCATAATCGGAAAAACAAACCGCTCGGAATCGGAGTCGCTATATACGGAATTCGATAATGCTCCGGAACATATGGATTATATTATACGTACATCGGGTAAACATATTGTCATCGCGTTAAATGACAATTCGGCAACGGAAGCGGTCAGAGTTTTTATTGAATCTTTTATATTACAGGGGGCAGACGGCATGAGTGTAGCGGACAACCTGGATTTATCAAGTGTTCATGTTTTTCCTGTTAAACGTTTTGAAATAGCAGGCAATAACATAGGCGAATATTCTATCATATACCCTGCGTCATATACGGAATATCAAAAAAGGGACATAGCTCTGTTCCGTGATATTGTATATACAGGAACGGGCAAAAGGCTGGAAATTGCCGATGACAGTGAGGAAAACAGCAGTAAATTAGCCATAAAAATCGGTACGGCGGGTGACAGTGAATTTGCGGACTATCATCCGCTGGATTATCATATTATGACAGATGAATCGGGCATATCAATCGGCGGCAACAATTATTACGCGGATATTAAAGGGTTATATCATTTTTTGTATAATATTATCGGTTACACATATGACGGCAATTTTTCAAAAAACGAAATAA
>JAQVWU010000268.1 GCA_028709565.1 Eubacteriales bacterium | reverse complement strand
TAGGGCATGTGCAGGCATTCCTGTTTAATAAAAAACTGTTTACCGATTCTAATACGGAGTATCCGTATAATGCGGTGCGGAACGGAAGCTGGACAAATGAAAACTTCGAAAAAATAGTAAAAAGCGGAAATGAAGATATAAACGGAGACGGTGTTTACACCGCAGGGGACGACCGTTTCGGTTTTATGTCCATGGGTCTTTTTGCCGACGTGATGTATTTTTACAATTTCGGAGGCAAAATCGTGGAAAAAGATGAAAACGATTACCCGGTTCTGGTTTTAAATTCACCACAAAACATATCTATAATTGAGACGGGATACAGATGGTTCATTGAAAACAACAGTCCGCTTACACTATATGAAGGCAATGACGACTACAGTGTTGAGGTGAGCCATGTGGCTTTCAAATCCGACCGTGTTTATATCCTGGGCACAAATCTCAAGAATATAAGGGTTCTCAGAGATATGGAAAGCGATTTCGGAATTATACCATATCCTAAATTTGATGAGAGCCAGGAAAATTATATATCGATAATCGACGGTGCTGTTCCGCTTACGGTATTGCCGAAAACCGCGGAAGCAGAATTCTCCGGTTTGATAACCGAAGCGCTTGCAAGAGAATCATATAAAAATATCACTCCGGCGTTTTACGAATCCACATTGGAACAAAAATATTCGCGTGACGAAGTGTCAGCGGAAATGTTGAAAATTATTCGCGACACGACATATTTCGATATGGGATATGTGTTCAATTTCGGAGGTTCCGGATTTATTTCACGCGATCTGCTGACAAACAAAAGCATGGATTTCGCGTCTTATTACGCTAAAAACAAAAAAATGATCCAAAGAAATATAGACAAATTCATCGAATCCATGAACGGGTAATACATAAAAAAACAGGCTATGCTGTAGTGGAAAAAGAACCATCAGCATTAAAAGTATGGAATCACAAATTATATAAATATAAAAAGATATCGAAGAATCAACATGTAAATGTCTTCTTCGATATCCTATATAACGTTTATAACGTTTCCCGATTAGTTTTTGCTTTTTATTTTAGCTTTGGCTAAAGCGGCAAATGCGATAACGGCGGCAATAGCGATAATCGCAAAAGAGTCGTAGGTCTGCGGCGCGGCGGCGGGTTCCTGCGCGGGTGCCGCTTCTGTTGCCGGTTCGTCTGCTTCGGGGACCGCGGTTTCGGCTGCCGGTTCTTCGGCGGGAGCGCTGTCAAAGAATACCGCGCTCACCACGGCGTTGGAAGGGCTGCCCAATTTGACCGCGTCATAATAAGCGAACTCAAATTCGACCTTTCCCGTTACCGTCGCGGTTATGTATGTACCATGGGGGAATTCGACCAGATCATAATTGTCCAGTTCGTTTCCGCCGGCGTCGTAAAGGGTAACCGTTACGCAGCGTCCGTCATCGCCCCAGTCACAGGCATATAGAGCCACGGTAGACTCGGCGCTGCCGACGTCAATGGTTAAGGTTACACCGCTGCCGTCGAAGATTGCCGGGATATAGCGTGATGTTTTCGTTTCATCGGTCCAGATTGCGTCCTCGAAAGCATTTGCTTCAACGATGCCGGATACATCATCGGCGGTACCTTCCCACCACTGATGGTATCTCACTTCCTCACCGAAAATAGTGGAATAAGAAAATTCGGTTACATATTCGGGAAGCTTGTCTGTGCAGCCCTCTTCGCTGTTGGCAAAGAGGAAATAACCGTCCGAGCCGTAGTTTCCGACCCAATCGCCTTTGGTCACGGTATCCGCGCTGATTTTGTTGGTATCGGCGGCAATTACGTTGACAGTGAGTATAAGTATTAAGATAATTGCCGGAAAAAGTTTTTTCATTGCTTTAATTTCAGTTCTCCTTTTATAAATTAATTTATATCAACACCGGAAAAAATCACATTAACATATCTCTCGTGCCGGTGAACACGAATCGAAAAGAATTCATTAGGCATTATAACTTAAATCTTCAGATAAGTCAATGCAGTATGACGAAAAAGCGATTTTTCATGAAATATGAGCAGACAATGAATTCTCATCACCTTTTTGTTATGATATAATATAATACGAAGTAATAACTTTAGTTTTATAAAGGCGGGAAAGACTATAACAGAAAGCATTCGGAGGAAATTAATTGAATGAAAAAACTAAACCCGGAACATATTAACGCGCTTTTGGAACTGATAAATTGCGGTCCGTATTTTGAACTTTTAAATATGAAGGTTCTTGAATTGGGGACAGGCTGTTCAAAAGCAGAGGTAGAATTGCACAGAAAGCATTTTAATCCTTTCGGAACAATGATTTTGAAGGGAAAACAATCGATTGAACATGCAATTGAGGTTATGGGATATCGAACGCTTCCGCCTAAATTTATCGATTAACATTTTCGCCCGTATCACCAAATTTAACCAATATCAGGGTAAAACCGAAAAGGCAAGTTTAAAAGAAGAAAAAATACAACGCTCCGTTGGGATCAGATTGCTTTTTAGTCGCTTCAAATCCAACTGTCTGTATTATATAATACAGACACGGTATCAAAACATAACTAACGGAGGAACAAATAATGTCTCAGTCTATAGGAAAAACAATAAAAAAGCTTCGCAAGGAGCGGAATTTCACACAGGAGGAACTTGCCGAACAGCTCAATGTGACCCCGCAAGCCGTGTCAAAATGGGAGAACGAAGCCGGAATGCCGGACATTTCTCAGATAATTCCGTTGGCAAGCGTTTTCGGCGTCAGTACCGATGTACTGCTCGGATTTGAAAGAACAACGATTGACGATGAGGCGATTAAAATTGCTACGGAAGCATTCGCGGCGGAGGAATACGGCAAGCCTGAGACTTATCTCATCGCTTACGACATGATGACAGAAGGATTGAAAAAACATCCAAACAATCTGATACTTTTAAATAATTGTATGGGTTTGGGGCTTTCACTGTCTCTCCCCGAAAATGGTTGGATATACGCTTCCGAACGGGCAGCGGAGATTGCTGCCGAAACTATACGCCAGGCAAATCTGATTATTTCATATTCCAGAAATATCGACGATATCATGAGAGCGCATCAGGCGTTGGTGTTCCTGTATTCCTCAGCAGGAGATTACGACAAAGCGGAGGCCGAAACCAGACAATTTCCTGTGCGTTCTGACTTTACGCTATATTCAAATATGGCAAGGATAAACGAGTTCATGAGAAATTACGAACGTGCGGTCAAAGATTTATGCAACGATAACGATTATTTACTGCAGTATATAGAAGACAACGCCGCAAGACTCGGTATGGCTTATTTTAATATAGGTAAATACGATGACGCGATAACGGTGTACAAGACTTTTTTTGATGTGATGAAAGCAATTTTCAAGGGTGAAACCTTTCCCCCGTATCATGACTTTGACTCCGGCGACTGTTATATCCTGCTCGCTCAGGCGTATTTGGCAACAGGTGATATGGACAAAGCGATGAACAGCGTTGAAAATTCCGTTATGTATTATCTGGACTTGTGCAATACTTTCAAGTATGATAAATTCGAACGGCGTGAACTCATGAAAACACCGTTTGTGAGAGAAACCGAACAAGCCATATTTATCGATAAAACGATTATCAAGGAAAAACTATTGAATAAATTGTCAGACCCGGAAATTGAACCGCTCAAAAAAAGCAGTCGTTATAAAGCACTGTATGAAAAAGTAAACAGCATAGAATAGAAAACATGCTCTGCATATTAATTACTTTCTTTTTATTCCGATAATTCCAGTAATATTATTCCATACATGTTGATATTGTTCCGATATTTTAATATGTTAATGAGCGTTTGAATATGTATTTAAATATACTGCATGAAAGCTGAAAAAGCGATATTGAATTTTATACAAAATTAATGTATAATACTTATAAAGAAATATTGCCACCGGGTAGTAATGCGAAAGCATTCGTATACACATCGTTAGGTCATTGAAGATGTGTACGCGGGTGCCTTTTTTCATGGAGGATACATGCGTAAACCATTTCTTAAACTAAATTACTTTACAAAAAATGAACTTTTCCTATGGGCTTCATCGGTCATGCTGATTGTCATTTCTTTTTGTGTTTTTGACAGGGCAAATTACTTAACGCTGACCGCTTCCATAATCGGAGCGACATCGTTAATCTTTAACGCGAAAGGCAATCCTTTCGGGCAATTTTTGATGATTATTTTCAGTGTGCTGTACGGAATAATTTCGTTATCCTTTGCGTACTACGGTGAAATGATAACTTACCTCGGCATGACGGCTCCTATGGCGTTGTTCGCCCTGGTATCCTGGCTGCGCAATCCGTATAACGGCAACAAGGCGGAGGTTAAGGTCAACCGGCTGAGCGTCGAAGAAACGGTGTTTATGTTTATTCTTGCTGCCGTTGTTACTTTTGTTTTTTATTTTATTTTACGGGCATTTAAAACGGCTAATCTGCTACCGAGTACAATATCCGTCACAACCAGTTTCCTTGCCGTCTACCTGACATTTCGCAGAAGCCCGCATTACGCCCTTGCCTATGCCGCAAATGATATCGTTTTAATCGTGCTGTGGGTATTGGCGTCCATGTCCGATATTACATA
>JAQVWU010000267.1 GCA_028709565.1 Eubacteriales bacterium | reverse complement strand
ATGTGTGCCATTGTGGCCAAATATTATAATCAGGAGGAACACGCGTGACGATACAGTCACGCGGGAATCGAAATAATCATGAAAATCAAAGCCCGCCGCGATATGAAAAACGAACCCGTCAGACTTGATAACGGAGATATCACCGTTATAAGCCTTGCCCGTGGTGAAACGCTGGAGGTTGAAAGCGCGCCGCCCGGTTCGGGAGGGGTTGAAATCATCGAAAACAGCGCCCTGAACCGTCTGGACATCAACATCGGCGGCAGCGCCTTCACCTCCTATGTTTATGACCCGCAATTCGCCAAACCTTATCTGGGTCCCATACTGCTCTCAAACGGTCACAGCATCACCCGGCTGGATTTTGAGACAAAGGAGCATCCGCATCAGCGTTCGCTCATCGCCGCTGTCGGTGATGTCAACGGCACCGACCTCTGGAACGAGCCGGCCGACCGGGGAGTCCAGCGCCATGTCGGCTTTAATCGAATTATAAATAAAAATAGCTATGCCGCTTTTACGGCATCGAACATATGGGAGGACGCCGCCGGCAAAGCGCTGATTGCCGAGGACCGTACCTTTACCTTCTACGACCAGCCCCATGACTGCCGCTATATCGACCTTGAGATACGCTTCAGCGCCGAATACGGGGATGTGACCTTCGGCGCTACAAAAGAGGCAGGTCCGCTGGGTATCCGCGTCGCAGAATCGATGCGCGCCGACCGCGGCGGACATATCGTCAACGCCTACGGCGCCGAGGGCGAGGAGGAATGCTGGGGACGCTCCGCCGGCTGGTGCGCCTACGGCGGCGTGGTGGAAGGACTGAAGTGCGGTGTGGCGATATTCGACAACGAAGACAACGAACGATATCCCACCGCCTGGCATGTCCGCAATTACGGACTGTTCGCCGCCAACAACCTGTTTTTCAAGGGCGGGCTGGTCATAAAATCCGGCGAAACCCTGTCCTACAAATACCGCATATGTATATATGAAGCCGAGAGTATAGAATCGGTCCGCATCGGCGAAAGATTCATGAATTATATTAAATAACCCCGCATTATCCGCCCTGTCGCTTCTAATTATATCATATAATGGTATATCAGTCAACATTTTATATTATTTTCTTTCATAAAATCTCATATCGAAACGGACTGCTGAAAGGCTGTCCGTTTTTATTTATTCCAGCTGTTGACACTCCAATCCCGGTATAATATAATATAGTTATTAATATGCCCGAAAGATTAATTACGGAGGTTCTTGCCGTGAAGAAAATATCGCGTAGGTTTATCATTTTTATCCTCACATTTTTGCTGACCGTCCTGCCGCTGACAGCCTGTTCCGAAACCGGTGACAGCCCGCCTGACACCGAGGCCGCCGCCCCGACCGAGACCGACAGCGCCCCCGAAGACTCACTGGCCGCGCGCGCCCTCGTCTCCGACGGTCTGCCGGAAGCCGATTACGGCGGTGAAACATTTACAATCATCACACAGACCATGACCGCCGGCGACGCGTATGTCGAACAGGAGACCGGCGACGTTGTATCCGATGAGATCTACCTGCGCAACGGGCGGATACAGAAACGTTTTAACATTACAATCGGCTGCTATGACGCCATCTACGCCGACTGCAACGCCGCGGTGGAAAAATCGGTGATTGCTGGCGACAACGCCTATCAGCTGCTCTATACCCAGGCGGTGGCGACGGGCGAACTGCTGATAAAAAACCTGCTCAACAACTGGTACAATGTGCCCTATATCGACTTTGAAAAATCCTGGTGGGCGGGCAGCACCGTGGACGACCTCACCTATAACAACAAGGCCTACAGTGCGATAGGCGATTTTTCGCTGTCGGCCATGTACGCCACATACTGCATGTTCTATGACAAGGTCGCCGCCGCCGAATACGGCATAAACGATGTCTATAATATCGTCTCCGACGGTAAATGGACGGTGGACCGGCTGCACGGTCTGACAAAGGATGTCTACCGCGACCTCAACGGAGACGGCAAGCGCGACATCGATGACTATTACGGTTTTTCCTCCGACTCGTACAGCAACATGCTTGCCTATATCTGGGCGTTTGACAATCCCATCATGGTAAAAAACAGCGAGGGAGTGCCCGAATTCAGATTCAGAACCGAGAAGATCAATACGATTTTCGAAAAACTTCAGACCCTCTGTTATGAGAGCGAAGGATCCTATCTGGACCCGGGCTTTATCAGCCCCGAGGGCTATCCCCAGGACCTGTCCCGCGAGATGTTCAAAAAGGGTTCGGTTATGTTTGGCAACGGCTATTTCAGAATGGCGCTCACCCACTTCCGGGATGTTGAAAACGACTACGGCATTATTCCCTACCCTAAGTTCGATGAGGCGCAGCAGCGCTATCAGACTATGGCCGACGGTTTTCACGGGGTGCTGGCGGCGCCCAAAACCATAGCCAATCCCGAAATGCTGGGTATTATTACCGAAGCGCTGTGCGCCGAAACCTGGAAGAGCGTTCAGCCGGTATATTATGATGTCGCCCTTAAAGTAAAGGGCGCCCGGGATGAGGAATCCATTGAGATGATCGACCTCATCATGGAGGGCCGCGTCTTTGACTTCGGCTATATATACGACAACTGGCAGGGCATATGCTTCAAGCTCATCCCTTTGTTCCAAAAAGACGCCAAGCAGAACTTTGAATCGCTGTACGCCGCCAACGAAAAGGCCGTTTCGGCTCATTACAATAAAATTATCGAAATTTTTGATACCCTCGACTAAACAATATCCAAATACAAAGGTGTTGATTTCATGAATATTATAAACAATCCGGTAATACTGCACATCAACTATTTCGAGCAGGGGCAGTCACTCGAATACATCTGCCGCCGCGCCGTTTCGCTGGGCTGCGACGGGATAGAATTCCGCCGAAGCCGCGATATTGACGACGAGACCCCGGAGCGCTACCTTGACGCGTTAAAAAATTACAGCGAAGCGTACGGGCTGCGCTACCTGCTGTTCGGCGGGCCCGGGATCAACGTGATGACCGACGATAAAAACATACGCCGGTCCGAGATTGACGGTTATAAGCGCTTTCTCGAACTCGCCGACAAACGCCTGAAACTGACCGTTATAAACTTCATGACCGGATGGCTCTCAAAACCCGGCGCCAAGTCATGGGAATACGAAACATACGGTTCCTTCTGCGCCGAGGAGCGGCACTGGGCATACGCGGTATCCGCCTGCCGGGAGATCGCCGATTTCGCGCCCCACGTAAAGTTTGCCTTTGAAACGCACATGGGTTATCTGCACGACCTGTCGGGCTCGGCAAAAAAGCTGTGCGATATGATAGACAGAAAAAACTTCGGCATCAACCTGGACTACGGCAACACCGTATATTTCGCGCCCTCGGTCATTCTGCCGCTGGAAGAATCCATCGACGAATGCGGCGACAGACTGTTTTACACCCATATGAAAAACTCGGTCCCCGGTTCCCCCCGCCGCGCCCCGACCTCTCTGTCCGGCGGAGATATCAACCACCGCGCCTATATCCGAAAGCTGCGCTCAACCGGCTTTGACGGCTTCATCGGCATAGAAGCCCCCCGCCCCGGCGACCGCGAATGGTTCGCCGCCGAAGATCTGGCGTATCTGAAATCAATTATCGCCGACTGCGCCGATACGCAATAATCCACGCAATTTTAACTTTTTGTATTGACAAACCGGTCTGAATCTGCTATAATACATTCGTTGCAAAAAAACACACGCATTGCGGAATTGTGTAACGGCAGCACGGCAGACTCTGACTCTGTTTGTGAGGGTTCAAATCCTTCTTCCGCAGCCACAATCATCAACTGCTGTTGATACAAATAAAGCCCCACTCTAAAGTGGGGCTCTATTTGTTTTTGTAGTTAAATCATTTACTTTTCGAGGTATGCATATTTTTATGGTAAGTGGCGTTTTACCTCAGATTTGCCTGTTTTATGCATTTCGGTTGATTTACAGTTTATGGGATGCAACCCTCACTCCATAATTTGGAGTAATCGTGTAAGAGTATAGGTAATCGTTCAGGAGTATCGAGTAATCGTTCAGGGGTACACTTCAACACAAATAGTCATTGGTTCCTAATGGATGATCCTCTGTGACGAGAAGCTGTTAAAAAGCAATATTGAAAACGCTGCCTTTCCGTAAATTCGGTACGGCGTTCTTATCGCTCATCAGCGTTGCCTTATCCTCCGTACCGATAAAACATTTATATTAGAACATAATAACAGTTAATTGCTCGTTAATTTTGTGATTACACTCAAACCGTTATCTTGAATACATACATAATCGCCGATAAGAAACGCTCCGATGATATTTCCAGAGACTGAATAATCATCCGTGTAAATGCTAATAATCTCCATATAAAGAAAAACGGAGGTTATCATAATGAAACAATCAAAAAACATCCTGACGGAAAAAGAAATGGAACTTGTGCAGATGTTAATGCAAGACTGCAAAAGTACGGGTGATATTCAATCTGAGCTGAAGCGGCTTTTTGCCGGAACAATTGAACAAATGCTGGAAGCCGAAATGGATGAGCACCTTGGTTATGAAAAACACAACAACTCAGGAGATAACAGCGGCAACAGCCGCAACGGCTATAACCA
>JAQVWU010000266.1 GCA_028709565.1 Eubacteriales bacterium | reverse complement strand
CCCTATGGCGATATTCTTCCCCCTCTTCACCTTGCTGGAAGATTCGGGATATCTGCCGAGGATTGCCTTTAATATGGACGGTTTCTTCAGAAAGGCGTGCGCTCACGGCAAACAGGCGCTTACAATGTGTATGGGATTCGGCTGCAATGCCGCGGGGGTTATCGGCTGCCGCATCATTGACTCCCCGCGGGAACGCCTTATCGCTATCATTACCAATAACTTTGTTCCCTGCAACGGCAGATTCCCCATACTGATTGCCATATCCACGATGTTTTTTACCGTGAGTGCGGGGGGCGCTGCGGGGTCGGTTGTATCCACCCTGCTGCTGACCGCGGTGATTATGCTGGGGGTGGCGATGACCCTGGCCGTATCAAGGATACTGTCCGCCACCGTTCTCAAGGGGCTGCCCTCATCCTTCAATCTGGAGCTGCCCCCCTACAGACGCCCGCAGATAGGCAGGGTAATAGTCCGCTCGGTCTTTGACAGAACGCTCTTTGTGCTGGGGCGTGCCGCCGCCGTTGCCGCGCCCGCGGGGCTGATTATCTGGCTGATGGCGAATATCCAGCCCGGCGGGATCAGTCTGCTCTCCCGCTGCGCGGAATTCCTCGATCCCTTCGGGCAGCTGCTGGGTATGGACGGCTATATCATAATGGCGTTCATCCTCGGCTTCCCGGCAAATGAGATAGTGGTGCCCATTATCATAATGAGCTATATGTCAGCCGGGCAGCTGACCGAACCGGGGAGTCTGTCCGAGATGCGCATGCTTTTTATTAACCACGGCTGGACCCGTCTTACAGCCGTCTGCGTCATGCTCTTTTCGCTGATGCACTGGCCCTGCGGCACAACCTTTCTCACCATAAAAAAAGAGACCCAAAGTCTGAAGTGGACCGCCGCAGCCTTTGCCATACCGACGGCGGCAGGCATTATCTTCTGCATTATTGTCGCGGGCGCGGCGCGTCTGCTGGGTATTGCATAACTCGCTGCTGTTTTATTGTTTACAGCCTTGCAAAATAAGCCTGCAGACGTTATAATTAGCATAAAGAACAGACTCAAAACGCCCAAAACAAAAGAGGTAAAAAGATTGAAAATTAAAGATTCGGGTAAAAAATACGACATTATCGTCTGCGGCTGCGGCAGCGCCGGTTTTTGCGCCGCGGTACAGGCAGCGCGCGCCGGCATGAAAACGGCGGTGCTTGAACGGCACGGTATGCCCGGCGGCATTATGACGGTATACGGCAACAACGATGTCGCGCAGTTTTATGCCCATCATAAACAGGTCATTGCGGGCATAGGCTGGGAGTTTATCCTGCGGCTAAACGAAAAGGGCTTCGCGCCCATTCCCGACATGAGCGTGGACGCCCCGCACCCTTATTACGGCATTCACGTTAATATCCCCGCGGCGGCGCACATGATGGATGTTATGCTGGCGGAGGCGGGGGTAGACATACTCTATAACCGCAGCGCGGTGGAGGTCGAAGTTTCGGAAGCAAACGGCATGAAGCATGTGGACGATGTGATTATTTCCACAAAGGACGGACTGGCACGCCTGTCGGCTAAGATGTTCATCGACGCGTCGGGTGACGGCGACCTTTCCGCGTGGGCGGGCGCCCGTTACGAATGCGGCGACACCCTGCAGCCCGGAACGATACGCTATTATTTTAAGATCGAGGGGCTGGACGAGGATACCGCCCGGGAGATTGACGCCGCCATGACGCGGGCAGCCGGAGAAAACAGGCTCCTCAAATCCGACTATATGGGCGCCGGCATCAACAGGCTCATAGGATGCGACGGCAACAATATCAACCATATCTCGAACTTCAACGGCGCCGACAGCGACAGCAAGACGGCGGCGGATATCGAGGGCCGGGCGGCGGTGAACCGCATAATGGAGAGTATGGGCCGTCACGGCAATCTGATTTCAAACATCGCCCCCGAGACCGCCCTGCGCGAGACGCGCCGGATAATCTGCGACCATTATATCACATGCGAAGAGTATGTATCGGCGCATTATTACCCCGATTCAATCTGCAACTCCTTTTATCCCATAGACCTGCACCGCGAGGGGATGCAGGGCATCTATCAGATATTCCTTAAAGACGGACAGGTACCCATGATTCCGCTGTCTGCGCTCACGGTTGCCGATATCGACAACCTGTATGTCGCCGGCCGCTGCGCCTCTGGGGACAGGCTGGCCAATTCGGCGTATCGTGTAAAGGCCTCGTGCATGGCGATGGGACAGGCTGCCGCCGCCGCCGCTGCCGTTGCCGTCAAACAAAACAACGGCATATCCAGAGGCTGCGACCTTGACGCTATAAAATCGCTGCTGCGGGAGCACGGCGCCATCGTACCCTGAAACCGGAGGAAAAAACAATGATTAAATATCTTAAAAAAGCAATCTGCATCGTTCTTGCCTGCTGCTTTGTGTTCCCGTTTTTCGCCTGCGCGGATAGCGGCCCCGCTGCGGAAACTGCCTCTCAGAACGAAACCGGGACATCTATAACCGAACCCGAGGAGACGTCGCCGGAGTTTAATGTCCCGTCTGACCTGGATTTTGGAGGCAGGGATTTTGTCATTCTGGCCTGCGATGAAAAGGTCCCTTATACCTACATAGAGCTGGCTGAACAAAACGGCGAGGTGATAAACGACGCGGTATACGAACGCAATATTCTGACCGAGGACCGGCTCGGCGTAACGCTCAAGGTTTCAAATGTAGAAGGCATTGTCACCGAAACGCCGCTGAGAAAGAGTGTGACGTCGGGCGACATGGCTTACGACCTGGTCTCCCCGCACATCCTTCAGTCGGTTTCGGCGCTGGTGACCGGCAGTCTCATCAGGGCCTTCAATGAGGTACCGTATATCGATTTCGACAAACCCTGGTGGAATCAGAGTTTTACCGAAACCATGAAAATCAAGGGCAGGATATTCTATTCGTCGGGTGATATCATAGTACCCAACGCCAGGGTCATCGTGTTCAACAAGCAGATGATGGCTGATTTCAACAAAGAAGACATTTACGAGGCGGTCAGGACGGGTAAATGGACGCTGGACATGCTCGGGGAATACACAAAGGATATGGCTGACGAAGACAGCGGTCGATACGCCTTTTCCGACCTGAGCAACACGGGGCTGGCAACTTCATTTGTTCACGCAAGTGACATGCTCTTTCTTGAGGTATCGGACGACAGCTTCCGCTTTACCCTTGCCGACGAAAAGATGGATGTCATAATCAATAAGCTCAACGATTATCTGTACCGCGAGGGCAGCAATAAAATCACAAACGAGGATTTCGGAAACGGCAATGTCCTGTTCGGATCCCAGGTGTTGCTCAAACTGCAGATATTGCGCGCCTTTGACACCGACTTCGGCATAATTCCCTTCCCCAAATACGACGAAGCGCAGGCCGGATATTATTCGTCCGTATGGAACGGGCTGCTGTGCATACCCGTCGATGTCAGCGATATCGAATGCACGGGCGCCGTCCTTGAGACAATGGGTTATTATTCTTCGAAGATTTTGGTACCCGCCTATTACGAAAAGCTGCTGGATTCGAAATTCAGCCGCGATGAGGAATCGGGTGAGATGCTGGATATTATCTTCGGCGGTCTGATCTATGATTTCGGCCTGTGCTTTGATAACTTTATGGGCAATTACGCCGCCCCGGGCACCCTGCTCAACAGCGGCAGCGTTGATCTCGCCTCCTTCTTTGCGAAGAACGAAAAAAAATATACCGATTATTATCAGGGTATATTCGATGCGATTGACGCCGGCTGATATAATTCCCTGCTTTGCATGTTTGTTAATACCGCGTTAACATCTCAGGCATATAATCAAATCGTAAAAGCCATAATTTTATTAATCTAATAAAAACGGAGGATCAGATATGGAATATCCGGCTGCCTGGAAGGTCAGAGGGCTGTGCGTTGGCGCTCCCCTGCCCGATGAAACAGGTCTTTTTGAAGAATTTGTCGAAAAAACACTGGTTCCGCTCGGTATAAACACCGTCGTATTGCTTACCCGCTATCGTTACGCATTTGAGACCCATCCCCGCTGCGCCGCCCACCGCGCGCTGTCGCGTGATGATGCCGGGTTTATCTCAGACATCTGCCGCAAAAACAATATCCGTCTGATTCCGAAGATGAATCTGCTCGGACATCAGTCGGGAAAAACCCGCGACTCCATGGACGGACTGCTGCGCGCCCACCCCGAGTTTGACGAGACCCCCGAGGTTGAAGAGGTTTCCTACTGCCGCAGCCTGTGCCCCAAACATCCCGAGGTCAGGCAGATTGTCTTTGACCTGGCCGAGGATATGATATCAGCCTTTGACGCCGACGGCATACATATCGGCTGCGACGAAGTCTTTGAAATCGGACTGTGCCCGAGATGCAAAAACACACCGAACGCCGAACTGTTCGCCGGCTGGGTAAACGCCCTTCACGACCGCTTCGCGTCCAAAGGCGTGCAGACCCTTATATGGGGTGACCGGTTCCTCAACGCCGTGGACAGCGGCTACGGCACATGGGAAGCCTCGGGCAACAACACCGAGGACGCGCTTGACACCGTGTCAAAAGACATCCTCATATGCGACTGGCATTACGAGGACCGACCGGCTTATAATTCGGTGGACCG
>JAQVWU010000265.1 GCA_028709565.1 Eubacteriales bacterium | reverse complement strand
TCCGTGAATCTCTTCGCGGGTCAGATCGTTATAATTGCCGATTTTACCGAAGCCGGCAGCGTTTACCAGATAGCGTACGTCCGGTTTATGCTCGCGCAGCAGTCTTTTCAGTTCCTCAATACTTGAAGGCTGCCCGAGGTCCAACATGAACCGGCGTACGGGAATATTCAGTTTATCGGCAAGGGCGCTGAGCCTGTCAGCCCTGCGCGCGATAACCCACAGTTCCTCTGCCTCGCCGGACAAGGCGATCTTTTTGGCAAACGCCCTTCCAATTCCCGACGACGCGCCCGTTATGACAGCAGTTTTCAATTTTATATCTCCTTATTATGCTTCACCAGCATGCTCTTTACTTTATCGCGGATTTCTTTACCCGGATTTCTGTTGCCTTGGGCAGGATACACCGGGTATGAGTATTCTATTATAACATTTACGCTTTTTATAAACGGAAACTGCGCTTCAAAAACACTTCGGCTGTTGCTGATTGCAACCGGTATAACGGGACAGCCCGATATTCTGGCAAGCATAAAACTCCCCTCTTTAAAGGGCAGCGGTTCGGTTTCGCTGTTTGGGTTTATTCGGCCCTCCGGCGCGATGAATATCGATAAGCCTTCTTTAATCAGCTCCGCTCCCTCGTAAATGACCCGTCGTCCGTCCCGCAGCCTGCTGCGGTCAAGAAAGAGGCATCTCATCAATACCATCCACAGGTTGATGACCGGAACCTTTTTCATGCTTGCCATGGATATAAAGGTATAGGAGGACGGAGCCGTCGCGCAGCATATGACGGCGTCGAAATAGCTCCTGTGGTTGAATGTATACAACACGGCGCGCTCCCGCGGCACCCTGTCGCTTCCGATGACCCGGAGTTTCACACCCGCGGCAGCCAATACCGCTCTGCAGCTGAACCTGATAACACTCCCGGCAAAGACCGCCCCGGCTCTTTTACTGAAACAGGCGACGATAAACCCGGCCGCGAGAAACGGGAGACCGATGATGAAAAACAAGATAAAAACCAATATTACCGATATCGTCCTCATATGCCTCCCCGATCGAGCCGAATATAAGCGTTACTAAAATTATAACCTGCATTATTGCCGTTAATCCGAAAATTTAATAAAAATATATAAGCGGCATATTGACAATGCGGTATATTGAGTATAATATAACAATAAACCGGTAATGTATTATCTGTTAATAAAGAGGGGTTATGCCATGAAAATCCTTGCTGTTGATCCGTATAGAATACGCGAACCTTTATTTGAGGGCTTTCGCGTCATACTGAATTTTCTGGGCGAAACTTACTCACCCGCTTATATACAGGGTATATCGGGTGCCGCCTTCCGAACGGCGGGTATATTTCCGTGCGCTCCTACATGCAGCAGTATGATGGATACCTGCGGTCTGATACACCTTATGGGTTATGAAATGAAAGTGTTCGGTATCGATGAAAATCCCGGTGACCTCATTGGTCCCATGATCAGCGCGGTCAGAGACGGTATCGATAACGGCAGACCCGCGCTGGTCTGGCACGCGTTTACCAATGCCGAATGGGACGTGGTGTGCGGTTACGATGAAGCGCAAAAGATTTTTCTGGGACGCGGTTCCTACAGAGGGACCGATGAACTTGCCGCGGAACGGTGGGACAGAGCAAAAGACGCGGTGGATATCAGCCCGGCTTTCGGAGCGATACTGATAGGGGAAAAGGTGCTGGCCTTTGACGCTCAGACCGCCGAGGTGGCTGCTATCAAAGAAGCCGTCCGGCACGGACGCGATTACCGCGAACCGAATCCGGACGGTCGATGGACAATGTACCAGGGGATTCAATGTTACAGAAGGTGGGCGGATGAATTTTCCGCGCCGGGAAAGAGCAGGGAGGCGGGAGACGCCTATTGCTCCGGCATATACGGCGCGACCCACCGTGCCGCAGCGGATTTTCTGAGCGAAATTGCCGGGGGATACGACCCCGCTTCCGACCTGCTGCTTGAAGCCGCCGCATTGTTTGAAAAAGAATCGTCGCTCCTCAAAAAGGCGGAAGACCTGCTCGGATGGAACTCACCGTGGGGGGTCGACGAGAAACGGAGCGCCGGGGCGGCTGTCATTCTGGATCAATGCGCCCGCGCCTATGAGGGCGCCATTGAATGTCTGGAAAGAGCGCTGGAACTGATTTAATATTTACTTCTTTCTCCTGACCATTGCTCTGCCGGTTATGCCTATAGCCACCAGTCCCAGGGAAATAATTGCGTAGTCGGCGGTTGCGGGCGCTCCGGGGGTAACCGCCGGCGCGTCTTCGGCTAATTCAGGGGCTGCGGCTTCGGGAAGGTCTGCAGTATCCGTAACTTCCGGAACCTGAGGAGCAGCGGGGGCGCCGAATATCAGGGTTCCCATTGTGTCGGTTCTGCGCCAGGATTCCACTCCGACATTTCCTTCCCAGTTGGCGTATGTATAACGGGTGCCTTCACCGACAGCGTCGTTTATGAAAAACTCTATGCCTATTTTGGAACCCTCTTTGATTTCATTGCAGACTATAGAAAAAGCGACCTCTACATCGTATCCCTTATCGGTCAGAACAACCTTGTATGTGGTAGCGTTTTCGAATTCGGGAGCTGCGAGGCCGTATTTGAAATAACTCTCGCCGTCGGCGCCAAAGTTTACATATCCGGAATTGCTCGGGTTGTCATGATAAACGTTGTTTTCGGTGCGGATATAATCGAAGTCCATGCAGAAGCCTATGCAGTCGCGCATGCTTCCGTCACCGGGGTCGGCGGCGGACACGTCAAAACCTTCCAGACCGCCGCCCCATGCTTTAATATCAATGGATTCGGCGGAATCCCATGCCGCTTCTTTTATACCGTCCACAACAGCCGTACCTCCGACAGCAGTCCAGGTCAGGTCTTGGCTGCGGCGGGAATTACCAATGCGGCAGCCATAAATACTATCAAGGACAGAGTTGCAATTTTTCTCATCTATTTTCCTTTCGGTTTTTGTTTTGAATCTTGTAACAATCGGTTACAATGCAATTATACAGCAAATCCGGCAGTAAAGCAATACTATTGCAAAAAATATTATTTGCAGCAATATAAATCCGAAGTTATCACAGAGATTTCATGACCTTTATAAATTCATCGGCCAAATCGGGATCAAAATGCGTGCCCCTGCACCGCTCAATCTCTTCATACGCTTCATTGAAGGTTTTTATTTTTTGATACGTTCTTTGGTTGGTCATGGCGTCGAAACTGTCAATAATGGTAAGAATACGCGCCAAATATGCAATGTTTTCACCTGCAAGCCCCTCAGGATAGCCCGAACCGTCATATTTTTCGTGGTGCTGCAGCACTATGGGCACCACATCCTCAAAACCCTTGACCTGTGCGATTATGTCGGCGCTGTCCTTGGGATGTCTTCTCAATTCGTCCCATTGTTCCTGTTTGAGCTGATTGTCGCCGACCAGGATTTCCTTTGATATGTTTATCTTGCCCAGGTCATGCAGATAAGCGCTGTAAAGCAGCACCTTTTTTTCTTTAATCGGGAGGGACAGGTGCACCGCCATCAAATTGCAGTAATTGAATACCCTTTCGGCATGTTTGTATGTATACTTGTCCCTTGAGTTGATTACGACCAGCAAGGTTTTCAGTGATTTCAGGCTTTCGATAAGGTCGCCGTTATCGAATTCCTTAAACTGCTCGAATATCGAATTAAATACCTCAACCTTGTTTCTGCGTAGAAATTTAGCTTTATACAAAGCAATATCGGCGTTTTCAATCAGGTTATAATAATTGTCTGTTTGACTGCTGAAGGCGGCCAGGCCTATCGATATGGTAAGATTTCCATCGGGCATATATTCCTGACCATCAAAATAGGTATTCGCAACCGATTCCCTCAGCCGGTCGGCAATATCATTGGCCTGTTTTTTGTCTGTATCGGTTAAAATAAGACAAAATTCATCTCCGCCGTAACGGCATAAAACGTCTTCTTTCCTGATATGCGTTTTAATTGTACCGATTAACGCCACCAGCAACTCGTCACCCTTTTTATGACCGAAAATATCGTTATACTTTTTAAAATAATCGATATCCATAATCAGAAGCGAAAGGGGGGTATTATTATTAGTGCTTTCCTCGCTTAGGCGCCCGAGGCATTCGTAGAAATACCGGTGATTATATACGCCTGTCAATCCGTCCAGATTGGCATATTCGGTCAGATTCATTATATGTATTTTCTCCAGCTTCACATAATACCCCAGCGTCCATGCCGACAGAAAAAACATGGCTATGAGCGCCAGGTCGTTTTCAAAATATTTGTTTACAATGGATTTGTCAATAAATATTACATCGATAGCGAATATAACCGCGGAGGACAGAGCGGCGATTACCAGGCCCGTCGCCATACCGTATTCTATCGTGTAAGATATGATTATAAATAGGAACAGGTATTTAAAATAACTTTCATGCATTCCGCTGATGGCTATCACCGCGATAAACACGGCGAAAAAGATAACCATTTCCAGCCTCTGATAAAACTTATTATTTTCTTTTTTATTAAAGATTATTATTATGAGGAACATCACAGCACAGATGATAATCAATGTTGTCCCAATCGCATATAAACTGTTACCCGCGTATTCAAACTTAAATTTATCTGAATAGTATT
>JAQVWU010000264.1 GCA_028709565.1 Eubacteriales bacterium | reverse complement strand
ATCGGTCAGGGCATTTGAACCGTGACCCACAGATTTGACCGGAAACGAGAAGGTGCAGTCGGTTACCGCAGAGTTATCCAGTCCGTTGGCGAACAGCCACAGTATATTTCCGATAACGCCGAATTTTTTCTCGAGGAATACACACGGTATCTCCGCCAGGTCGCCGATGGTTTTTACAGCCATTTCCGACAGTTTCCTTTTGGTTGCGGAACCCACGCCGAGCATATCGGATACGGGCAGAAGCCATACGGTATCGCGGAAATTTTCCCGTACAATGACAGTAACGGCGTCCGGTTTTTTCATGTCCGACCCCAGCTTGGCGAATATTTTATTAAAAGAAACACCCACCGAAACGGTCAGACCCAGTTCGTTTTTTATCGTTTCTTTAATCTCATAAGCCAGTTCACAGGGTGTCTTCCCGAAATATAAAAGACTGCCCGTAATGTCCAGCCAGCATTCGTCCGCCCCCATGGACTCAATCCGGTCGGTATATCTGCCGTAAACAGCCCTTGCCAGAGCGGAATATTTCATATACAGGTCATAATGAGGCGGCTGGATTATGAGATCCTTGCACTTCTGCCGGGCTTCCCATACGGCTTCTCCCGTTCTGACGCCGAAGGCCTTGGCGGGATAATTTTTTGCCAGCACAATACCTTTGCGTTTCTCCGCGGAACCGCATACCGCGACCGGCTTTCCGCGCAGTTCGGGATTATGAAGACATTCCACCCCGGCATAAAAGTTATTCATGTCACAATGCAGAATCCATCTGTCGTCCACCGATTTCACCCTCCGATTTGGTTTAAATATTTAAAATAATTAAAAATTATACTTGACAAAGGGGTGCAACATGAGTATAATAATAGTGTAAGTATTCTTCATGACAATATTATACGAACAAAAGCTGCACTTGTCAATAGTAAAACCAAAAAACAAGAAACAAAAATACACTAAAACAGGGAGGAAATATGAAATTCGGCGAAAAAGTGAGAAGGTTGAGGAAGAAAAGCGCGATGACCCAGGCGGAACTCGCCCAAAGGTCATCTCTTTCCAAAAGGACAATTATCAATTACGAGTCGGGTGCTTCCTATCCGAAGAAACGCGAAGTTTACAGAACGCTTGCGGATATTTTTGAAGTTGAACTGAACTATCTGTTAACCGAGGACGACGAATTCATAATGGCCGGAAACGAAAAATACGGCCTGAGGGGTATGAGACAGGCCGAGCGGCTGGTTGACGATCTCTCCAGCCTGTTTGCCGGCGGTGAACTCTCGGACGAAGACCTGGACGGGGTTATGCGTGCCATTCAGGAGTCCTATTGGATAGCCAAAGAAAAGGCGAAGAAGTATACGCCGAAGAAATATCTGCGGGATGCCGAATCGCCCGGAGATTCCGATACTCAGTTATAAGCATACGGATGGCTACATAAACTATTATTATTATATTAAAAACACGGTGGACACATGTCAACGGAATACATTGTCAGAAAGAGCAACGCTCTGGTAAAGCGCTGCGGTACCCGCGACCCGTATAAAATTGCCGATATAACCGGAATAAACATTCTTTTTGTCGATTATTTTAAGAAAAACGGACTGAAGGGATTTTACAGGATGACTCTCGGAGAGCGGTTTATTTTTATAAACGATTACCTGCCGGAAAGAATGAAATCTATTGTATGTATGCATGAAATCGGCCACGACCTGCTGCACCGGAAGGAAATCACCGGCGGGGGGATTGCCGAATTCGAACTGTATAACATGAACAGCCGCAGAGAGTTTGAGGCAAATGTTGCGGCCGCGGCGATATCCCTTCCCGATGACGAAATACTCGAACATATAAAAAACGGATATGACACCGAGCAGATAGCCCGGATAATGAACAGCGATATAAATCTGGTATCCATAAAAACAAATCAGCTGCTGAGCGAAGGCCACAAATTCAACCGGGCAGATTATAAAAGCAACTTTTTAAAATAGACAAAACGGAGGGATACATTTGACCGGGCAAACAAAAAGAACCGCCAAGGTCTATGTGGATGTCCTTGTCGGGTTTGATAAAGCCGGCAGTATGAAGCCGATGCGGCTAGTATGGGAAGACGGGGAAGCATACGATATCGACCGTGTTCTCGATGTCCGCCCGGCGGCGGCAATGAAGGCAGGCGGCCAGGGCGACCGGTATACCATACGCGTCCGGGGCAGGGAAAGTTTTTTATTTTTTGAGCGCGGTACGGGAGTTGAATCCGTATTGGGCAGATGGTTTGTCGAACGGCGTTAAAAAACCGCGGAATTTATTCCGCGGTTTTTTAACGTGCCTATTTAAAATTTTACCGTTACGCCTTCCTTCGAAGATTTTACAGCCGCTTCGATGACCTTAAAGCAGCGCAGAACCTGAGCGGGTTTGACGATGAGTTCTTCCTTGCCGTCAAGGGCGGCGCCTACGTTTTTATAAAGCGATGCCCAGTCCTGGGGGATTTCGCTGTGGGGCAGGGGGAACTCTTCCCATTCCTCTATACGGTAATTGCGCTGCGGCCGGCGGATAACCTCCGTTTCGGTATAGCCGAGGGCTTCGCCATGGGTAAATCTTCCCTTTTTGATGCGCCGTACCTTAGCGTTGTTGCCCGAGAAATCGGGTACGATGAGCGCGCCTCTGTCGCCGTAGGCGATCCATTTCGGAAGGGTTATCGGCGAATAGGTGGTGACCTCGACCTGCGCCACAAGACCGCTCTCAAAGGTGATGATTATTTTGGAGTAATCGTCGACCTCCTCGGAATTCAGCGGGCGTACGGTGGCGGATACCGTCTTAACGGGTTCCTGGATAAGATATAAAACCTGGTCGAGCATATGTACACCCCAGTCTACCAGCATTCCGCCGCCGTGGTCGGGAAATGCCCGCCAGCCGTTCATCGTGCCCGCCCCGTCGGCGGAATGAACGCGGTTCTCTATCATAAAGGGCTTGCCTATATCGCCGTTTTCGATGGATTGTTTGGCAATCATGAAGTCACGGTCCCAGCGGCGGTTGTGATGAACGGTGAACAAACGGCCGCATTTTTCGGCTGTGGATATCATCAGTTCCACCTCAGCCGAGGTCATGGCAACCGGTTTTTCACACATTACATCATAACCCGCCTCAAGGGCGCGGCAGACCATGGGACAGTGAAACTGGTTGGGGGTGGCGACCAATACAAAGTCAAAGGTACGCGAGGCCAGAAACTCGTCCAGATTATCGTATGCCTCCAGTCCGCGCTCAACGGCGCGCGCGCGTGAGTCGGGATTGATATCATAAGCGGCGACGGGTGTAAAGGGAACATCCTCCCGGAGCGCGGTGCCGCAGTGATAACCGCTCGCCATTCCGCCGAATCCTATATAACCGATTTTATGCTGCATATTGAAAGCCTCCAGTATTTATTAAATATTTTGCTGTTTTAAACTTGAAAAACCGATAAAACCGCATAACGCATACCATATGATAATTCATCTTCGGGTTTTTGTCAATAAGAATGAATGACTTTGAAAATTTATTTTGAAAAAAATTGATAAAAAATTGAAAAAACTTTGAAAACTTATTTTATATACGGGAACTTTCCCTGAGCGGCGGCGTCACAGACTTTGCAGCTAAATTAATCCTGCATTGGAAAATATATAATTATTAATGACACAACTATTGACACAGGGGGGTTGTTGGTGTTATAATTTACTAAAGAGCAGAATGTTTTTTAACATTAAACCAAAAACATGCCGCAATTATCCAAAAAACAGCTAAATATTAGGAGGATATTTATGAAAACAAGAATATCAGCGCTTTTGCTTGTCGCCGTGATGCTCCTCGGAGCGTTTTCGATAAACGTCAGCGCTGCGTCCATGCCCGAATTAAAATCTTATATCACAAATGTGACCGCTTCAAATCCGACCGGTAAGGTTGTAATCGCCCTGCCCGGCGACACGGCGGTAACCACCGCAACCACCATACCGGCCAACATCACGGTATATGTAGGCACCGGTGTCAAGCTTTATGTATCGGCAGCCCTCACCGTATACGGAGAGCTGCGCGCCGCCATACCGTCGGACATTGTCGTCGGTTCGGGCGGGTCGGTTACAAACAGCTCGATACAGTATCCGGGCACAAATTACTGGACGGGTTACAATCCCGCGTATCCGTGGACCATTAATCCGCCCCAGGGCCCCTATTGCGCGACATGCACAACCAATACAAAAATATGGTGCCACACCTGCTCGGCATACCACTGCAAGCAGTGTACCCCTTGTTACTCCCAGCCGATAGCCGGATATTGCCATATCCACCAGACGAACAGATATTACTGCACAAGATGCGAAGGCTATTACTGCCAGTCATGCGATAACGGTATACACGCGTATGATAACGTACAGAAGAAATGTATAACCGTTCCGTTTACGCATTCCACCTCCTGCCCGACACACGCCGTGTCGCGCCTTTACTGCAATACCTGCCGGATATATTACTGCCCCGCCTGTATCGGAGGGGTTCATATGATTGTCAACGGCAAGTGTACCGTTTACAGCGGTGTCACCCAGAGTTTCTGCTATACCCATAACGCGTCAAAACTCTACTGCAATAACTGCAATAAATATTATTGTCCCGCCTGCGATCACGGTTACCACACCCCGAGCGCGCTGGAC
>JAQVWU010000263.1 GCA_028709565.1 Eubacteriales bacterium | reverse complement strand
CTTCCGATCTGTTACGTATACTTTCGGTTTTATTTTAAGTCTGAACCGGACAGTATACCGGGATAAAAATGCAAAGATGTATAATTTCTACGAATTCATTGACCTTTGTTCAAAAAGGCCGCAGATTGCTCAGCGATTACGCTCTTCGTTCGGAGGTGGTATCATTGAACGGAATCGAGACAAAGTCCGGCTGTTCTTACGGGATAGAAATTGACTGCAGTCAGGCGGATAATGCCATACGTTTATTTGAACGGTTCGGCATTCCGTATCATGCAATAATCCGCAGGAATCGCCCATGATTTACCTTGACAATGCCGCTACCACCTATCCGAAACCGGATGTGGTTTTAAATGAAATGTTTGATGTTATGAAATACAGCGGCGGCAACCCCGGCCGGGGTTCGCACAGTCTGTCTCTGGCTGCCGCGGATAAAATATATGAAACCCGCAATACCGTTGCCGCTCATTTCGGCGCAAGTCCGGAAAACGTGGTTTTTACTTATAATACCACCTATGCTTTAAACATAGCGATAAAAGCCTTCGCGCGCCGTAATTCGCATGTGTTGATATCGGATATTGAGCACAATTCGGTTTATAGGCCCGTCTATGCTTTGTCGCGCAGCGGGATCAGCTTTGATCTGTTCAACGCTTCCTGTAATGAGGAAGCGGTAATTAAGTCGATTTACTCTCAACTGCGCCCGAATACCGGCATGATTTGCACCGCTCTCGCTTCCAATGTCTGCGGAATTACATTGTCTGCCGAAAAAATCGGAGCTTTATGCCGAAATCACGGTATAGTCTTTATTGCCGATGCCGCTCAATGCGCCG
The DNA here is from genome assembly GCA_028709565.1 of Eubacteriales bacterium. Taxonomy (GTDB): domain Bacteria; phylum Bacillota; class Clostridia; order Oscillospirales; family CAG-272; genus JAQVWU01. The sequence continues at coordinate 3,843 of JAQVWU010000263.1, read as the reverse complement.
GCAGCCGTCGTATCAACATTGAAACGGCGGGAATCGACGCCCTGTGCGCTCCGGCGCATAAAGGGTTATACGGACCTCAGGGCTGCGGTTTTATCGTATTTTCCAAACGGCATACCGATAACGCCGCCAGACTGCCGACTTTTGCCGAAGGCGGCAGCGGCGTGAATTCGCTTGACCGCAATATGCCGTCAGTGCTTCCCGAGCGGTTTGAAGCCGGAACACTGGGAACCCCCTGTATAGCAGGTCTTCAGGCCGGTATTCGTTTTGTCGAATCAATCGGTGCGGAGAATATATACGAGCATGAAAACGCGCTGCGGCGCAGGGCCGCGGATATGCTGAGTTCTCTTCCGAATGTAAAAATATACGCACCCGAGTCGGATAACGGCGGTATACTGTTATTTAACATTGCCGGCAGACCTTCGACAGAGGTTGCGGAAGCCCTGGATAAACAAAAAATATGCGTACGGGCGGGTTTCCATTGCGCGCCGCTGGCACACGCCAAATTAAAGACGGGCGAAAACGGGGCTGTAAGACTGAGTTTCGGGGTTTATAACCGCGCGCAGGAACTTGAATCGTTTTACCGGTGTGTGCGGGAGCTGATCTAAGTAATCCGATTAAAAAATCAAATGAGCCGGAATGGGTTGATATTTTCATTCCGGCGTTTTCTGTTTTTCTGTTCTTTGTCTTACATGGACAAACCGGATAACGTCTCAACCACAGCGGCTGCTTTTTCCGCCGGCATATCATCGGTTAACGGTTTCGCGGGGGCGAGCACATAACCCCCCTTTGCTTTAAATATATTATCGAGTCTGTGAATTTCGTTTTTTATATCATCTTCAGAGCCGGAATAGAGCGTGCTTTGACTTCCGAGGCAACCCCAAAAAGCGATTCTGTCCCCCCATTTCCGCTGCAGGACCGACGGTTCCATTCCGTACGCTTCCGGCTGAACGCTTTCATGACAGTCCATTCCGATTTCAGCCAGGTCATCGTAAATATCGGCAATGCTGCCGCACGAATGCTGTATAACCGTTTTGCCCTGCCTGTGAACCTCGGCGTAAATTCTTGCCCAGCATGGTTTTATAAATTTTCGCCAGCTTGCCGGACCCATTATCAGACCCCGCTGTTCACCCCAGTCATCACCGAAAAGATATGCGTCCGCCGGAACATCCTCACAGGCGGTCAGCATTTCAATATAGAGATCGGTAATAAGACCGGTCATCTCCGTATAAAAATCTGCTTCCAAAAGCATATCCGACAGCGCGTTTTCAAACCCCCTCATACGCCAGGAGTGTTCAAAAATGCCCCATCCCATATTGATAATACGGTAATGCTCCGTATCATCCTGATATTGTTTTATGGCGCTTTTCTTTTGCCGCAGTATGTTGGCAACGAATTTATCGGATTGCGGAAAGACCGATTTATCGATAACCGGTTCTTTGAGCGGACTGTCCCTGAGATGCCAGGGCAATTTACTCATATCCCATATGGCGCCGTATCCGTCGCGCGAATATATATCATCGATTTTTTCCATCAGCACGGTATCCGCGTCCAGATAGCAGCAGGTGAACCGGCGGAGTTTTTTTGACTCCCAGTCGGGATCCGCGTAATAATCGGTAAGCTTTTTATATAATCCGGCTTCAAAACTGACGCTGTACGGTGTAACCGGGGTCGGCCCGTGATTCAAACGTCTTTTTACTATCTCTCTGGCGGTCATAAAATCCTCCGATTCTCTTGTTATCTATTGTCTGTTAATGTTGACAGATATCTTCTTTTACTATATAATGAAATGGCGGATTTGTCAATAATAATCCGAATTAAATATAATAATATTATTTGGTTGCGAATTGATTGCGCGTTGATAAAAATAAACGGAGGATTTTATGGCTGTAATACCGATAAGAAAAAAGTGGAAGGGAGAGATGACAGACCGGGAACGCTTTAACAATCAGATGCATTACAGGGAAATCGACCGTTCGTTTAATATGGAATTCGGATATTGGGATGAAAATTTCACACAATGGAAAATTTTCCGCGATAATAAAATAACCCATAACGGAGAAGCAGACGTGTTCTTCGGGTTTGACCGCCTGGCAGGCTGCGGAGGGAACATATGGATGTATCCCTCATTCCCTTCGGTAACCATAAGTGAAAATACATATTATCGGGTGATTCAAAACGGCGACGGACTGCTTGCCGAGGTTCCGAAATCGGGTAAAAGCAGTATACCGCATTATCTGAAATCTTCGGTCGTCACACCCGACGACTGGTCGAAGGTGAAAAAAGAACGATTTGACCCGGATGACCCCGCGAGGCAGATAAACACCGAACATTTTCGTCATATCGCGCGCGACGACCGTGATTATCCGCTTATGATTAACTGCGGCTCTATGATCGGCAGAATCCGGGACATGCTGACCTTTGAGGGTTTGTGTTACGCGTGCTACGATTATCCCGATATGGTGGAAGATATGGTCGAAACAGCATGCGTGCTGGTTGAAAACTTTCTCGATCAGGCGCTGCCTCTGGGAACCTATGACGGCGCGTCCGGATGGGAGGATATCTGTTTTAAAAACGGTCCCATTGTATCGGTGCCCTTTTTCCGCGATATAGTTACACCCAGATATAAGCGCATACGTAAAAAACTCGACAATTTCGGTATTGATTTATGGTATACCGACTGTGACGGCGATGTCCGTCCTATAATGCCCTGTTTTATGGACGGCGGCATCAACTGTCTCTTTCCCTTTGAGGTCAACAGCTGCGCGCACCCTTCGGAATTGTTCGAAACCTACGGCAGGGAATTGCGGATAATGGGAGGTGTCGATAAAATGGCATTGGGTTCGGGAAGAGACGCTATAGATGCCTATATGGAATCGCTGATACCGCTGGTTAAACGCGGAGGATATATTCCGTTCTGCGACCACCGATGCCCGCCCAACGTGCCGGAAGACGACTATTTATACTATCTTGACTTAAAAGAAGAATTGTTCGGTATGAAATAAGCGAAACATGCGATAATAATTAATTTATAGGGAGCGACAGAATGAAAAACGAAGTATTGAAGTGTATAAAAAGCAGCCGCGTCATTGTTATAATCAGGAAGCTGAAAGATGAGTTTTTAATTCCGACGGCTGAGGCAATGTATCGCGGCGGAATAAGACTCATTGAAATTACCTTTGACCCTGCGGGGGATTTCACCGAAGCCAACACACTGCGGCAGATAAAACTGCTCCGCGGTCATTTTGGCAGCGATATGCATATCGGCGCCGGTACGGTATTAACCGGGCAGCAGGTAAAAGCGGCGCATTCAGCCGGCGCGTCTTTTATAATTTCGCCGAACACCGACCCTTCGGTGATAAGCACAACCAATACCATGAATATGGTTTCAATCCCCGGAGCGATGACACCCACAGAGATACACAAAGCCCACATGGCAGGAGCGGATATAGTAAAAATATTCCCCGCCGCTGAACTGGGAGCGGACTACTTCCGTGCCGTGCTGGCTCCGCTCAATCATATAAAGGTGATCGCGGTAGGCGGTATTGATGACATGAATATGAGAACATTCCTCAGCGCGGGCGCGGCGGCGGTCGGAACAGGTTCGTGTATAGTACGCCGTGACGCTATTGAAGAAGGGGACTTCGATGAAATAACGCTCCACGCAAGGCGAATGACCGAACTGTAAAGTCAAACAAATAAAACCGCGTAAATTGCATATGTTAATTGCTGCGAATCCCGAAATAATAAAACAATAAAACAAATAAGCAGATAAAATAAATAAAATGAAAAATAAAGGTGTATTAAAACGGCTTTTGATATACACAAAGCCTTATGCGCCGCTTA
>JAQVWU010000262.1 GCA_028709565.1 Eubacteriales bacterium | reverse complement strand
AATTTTCGGCAAGACAACCGACATAGCCGAATATACCCGCGGTGAAATAAACAACATCGGGGATTATTACGCCTTCTCGAAGGAACTGGTCAACGGGAACAGCATATACGATTTTGACCTCACCAAACTGTCGGTTCATACCCTCGATGTAGGGCTTGCCGGTATAGAAATCTACGATATCCTGCGCGACGAATATGATATTCAAATCGAATTCGGCGATATCGGAAATATTCTGGCGTATATTTCGGTCGGAGACAGAAAACGCGATGTCGAACGGCTGGTCAGCGCGCTGGCGGAAATCCGGCGCCGCTTTAAACGCCCGAAAACGGGGATGCTTACCCAGGAGTATATCAGCCCCGTTGTCGCCCAAACCCCTCAGGAGGCCTTTTACGCCGAAAAGGAACAGCTGCCCCTTGACGATACGGTCGGGCGGATATGCAGCGAATTTGTCATGTCCTACCCGCCCGGCATACCGATACTCGCCCCGGGCGAGATGATAACAAAGGATATTATCGAATACATCAAATACGCGAAGGACAAGGGCTGCTCCATGACGGGTCCGGAAGATTTGGATGTAGGGATGCTGAACGTTATAATATAAAGTCGGAGGTATTTAATGGAACTTTGGTTTACAGAGAAGCATACTCCCAATGTAAATTTTTCAGTAAAAGTCGACCGTCAGATTTACTCGGGGCAGAGCGAATTCCAGCGGATCGATGTGTTTGATTCCAAGGAATTCGGTCGTTTTCTGGCTCTTGACGGTTATATCATGCTGACGGAAAAAGACGAGTTCGTATATCATGAAATGATTGTGCATCCGCCGATGGCGGTTCACCCGGACGCTAGGAATATCCTGGTAATCGGCGCTGGAGACGGCGGTGTCGTAAGAGAGCTCGCGCGTTATGATACCGTTGAGCATATCGATCTGGTTGAAATAGACGAGCTTGTCGTTGAGGTGTGCAAAAAACACCTGCCTAAAACCGCATGCTGCATGGATGACCGAAGGCTGCATATCCATTATGAGGACGGCGTAAAGTTTGTCCGCTCCCGCTCAGACGAATATGACCTTATAATAGTGGACTCCACCGACCCTTTCGGTCCGGGAGAAGGTTTATTCACAAAAGAATTTTACGGATGCTGCTTTAAAGCCCTGAAGGACGAGGGTATTATGGTCAATCAGCATGAAAGTCCGTTTTATCCCGAAGACGCCGCGGCAATGCAGCGTGCGCATAAGCGCATCGTCGACTGCTTTCCCATCAGCCGGGTATATCAGGTTCATATACCCACCTATCCCTCGGGTTTATGGCTGTTCGGCTTTGCCTCGAAAAAATATCATCCGGTTAAAGATATAAACGCGGCCGCGTGGAATCTGAAGGGCATCGCCACACGTTATTATAACTCAAAGCTGCATGCCGGGGCATTTGCGCTGCCTAATTACGTGGAGGAACTGCTGCGGGATGTTGAATAAAAATGTTGAAACCTTCATCGGCTGCGCCGGTGAATACGCGGATGCCGATATAGTGCTGTTCGGAGCCCCTTTTGACGGCACAACCTCTCTGAAACCGGGCGCGCGTTTCGCCCCCCGCGCCATAAGATCGGAATCCTTCGGCCTTGAAACCTATTCACCCTACCAGGACAAAGACCTGGAGGAGATTTCGGTATTTGACAGCGGCGACCTGGAATTATGCTTCGGCAACAGCGCACGCGTCCTCAGCGATATTGAAAAACGCACGGATACCATTATCACCGACGGTAAACTGCCGTTTATGATAGGCGGAGAGCATCTGGTAACCCTCGGAGCGGTGCGGGCAGCCGTCCGCCGCCGGTCCGATACGCACATTATACACCTTGACGCCCACACCGACCTGCGCGATGATTATCTCGGGGAAAAACTGTCCCACGCTACGGTAATCAGACGCTGTCATGAGATTACGGGCGACGGTAAAATATATCAGTTCGGCATCCGCTCGGGCGACAGGAGCGAGTTTCTGTGGAGCGGGTCACGGACACATATGATTATGTACGGCTTTGAGGGTCTGGCCGGGGTGATTGAAGCGCTGGAGGGGGTTCCGGTATATCTTACCGTTGACCTTGATGTGCTTGACCCCTCGGCATTCCCCGGTACGGGTACACCCGAGGCAGGGGGGGTAAGCTTTGACGCGCTGCGCCGCGCCGTAACCGATATCTGCCGTTTATGCCGCGTTGTCGGATGCGATGTCTGCGAACTGAGTCCCACATGGGACCCAAGCGGTATATCGACGGCGGCAGCGGCCAAAATTATCAGAGAAATGCTGCTTGCCCTGAATACACGCGGGAAACAGCGTAGACTATAACCGCCGTTACCGCCGCCCTGTCATATGAAAACACATCATAAATCATAAAAGGAGAGGATTATCTATGTTGAAGGAAATCAACAAAGCTGCGGTATCCGATGTAATGAGAAAAGCCGTCGAGAACCCGGCTCTCGGATTGAATACGGAAGCCTATTTCCGTCTGGATGACGACAAAGAGAACCTTGTCCGCACACGCGCGCTGCTGTCATTGATTTACGAAAAGCCTTTGGGCGGGTATCCGGATATAAAGGCGGTACAGGACACCCTGGACGGCATAGTCCCCAGGCTGAACGGAACGGCGGACCCGCCGGAACCTGATGTATCGTCCGTAAAAGAATCCGATACCCGCTTTTTTCCTCTGGGCGCCTGGCTGCAGTCGCCCGAAAACGCGCGGGCTTATAAAGATATCGGCATAAATACCTTTGTGGGATTATGGAAAGGGCTTGACGGCGCTGCGCTTGATTATTTTTCCCGGACGGATATGCGTGTGATCTGTGAACTGAATAAATACGCCGCGGAATATATAAAAGACAATCCCGATGACAGGACAATTACAGGCTGGATGCACTGGGACGAGCCGGACAACGCCCAGAACACCGGGTCGGGATGGGGTCCACCGGTTGATCCCGGATCGGTAATCGTAAAATACAACCGGATTAAGCGCGCCGATCCCACCCGCCCGGTGTTTTTGGGACTCGGTCAGGGTGTTGCCCACCGCTATATCGGACGCGGCATTGATACCGGCAAAGACCATCTCTATCCCCTGTATATAAAGGGAGCCGATATCGTCTGTTTTGATATATATCCGGCAAACGGCGACGGCGACGGCGATAAGCTGTGGCTCGTGCCCCACGGTATTGACAATCTGATTGCCTGGAGCGGCGGTAATAAGCCGGTATGGGCATGGATAGAGACGGGCAGCATCAACGGAACCGGCAGACCCACTCCCAAACAGATAAAAGCGGAAGTATGGATGGCGATCATTCACGGCGCAAAGGGTATCGGATATTTTATGCATGAATTCAAACCCGTATTTCATGAGGCGGGGCTGCTGACCGACGAAAAGAACAGCGCAAACAGAGACATGGTAGCCTCGGTCAACGCGCTCATAACCTCCCTGGCGCCCCAGCTCAATTCCCCGTCTCAGGACCTGGCCTCGGTCACATCCGCGGGCATTCCGGTGGATATTATGACAAAGATCTATGACGGAGAGATCTATATCTTCGCCGCCTCAATGAGAGAGGGCGAGACCGCGGCGGACTTTACCCTGTCCTGTCCGACGGGCAGCAAAGCTGAGGTTATAGGCGAAAACCGGACTCTTGAGGTCACGGACGGTAAATTTACCGACGCCTTCGTCTCATATGATATACACATATACAAAATAACAAAAAAATAGTATGTGAAGAAACAGAAAGGAACGGTCATAAAATGGGGAAAGCATTGATTATCGGCTGCGGGGCTGTAGCTTCGGTCGCAATCCACAAGTGTTGCCAGAACAGCGAAGTCTTCCGGGAAATCTGCATAGCGAGCCGGACGAAATCCAAGTGCGACGCGCTCAAAGCCAAACTGAAAGCGACTACCGAAACTAAAATTACCACGGCGCAGATTGACGCTAACCAAACGGATCAGCTCATCGACCTTATTAACAAAGAAAAACCCGATATAGTCATGAATCTGGCACTTCCTTATCAGAATCTGTCGATTATGGACGCCTGTCTTGCGACTAAAACCGATTATATGGATACCGCGAATTACGAATCGGAGGATACGGCAAAGTTCGAATACGGCCCCCAGTGGGCATACCGTGACAGATTTAAGAAAGCGGGTATCACCGCGCTGCTCGGCAGCGGATTCGATCCCGGCGTAACCGGTGTGTTCTCGGCGTACGCGCTGAAACATCACTTTGATACAATAGAATATATCGATATCCTCGACTGCAACGCGGGCGACCACGGTTATCCCTTTGCCACCAATTTCAACCCGGAAATAAACATCCGGGAGGTTTCGGCCAAAGGCAGCTACTGGGAAAACGGCGGGTGGGTTGAAACGGAGCCCATGGAAATAAAGCGCGTTTACAATTTCCCCGAAATCGGCGAAAAAGACATGTATCTGCTCCACCATGAGGAACTGGAATCACTGGCGCTGAATATACCGGGTATAAAACGCATACGCTTTTTTATGACATTCGGTCAGAGTTATCTCACCCATCTCAAATGTCTGGAGAATGTGGGCATGACCTCCATTGAACCCATAGAATTTGACTGAAAAATGATTGTTCCCCTCAAGTTCCTGGCAGCCGTGCTGCCCGACCCGTCCTCTCTCGGACCCCGCACTAAAGGTAAAACCAATA
>JAQVWU010000261.1 GCA_028709565.1 Eubacteriales bacterium | reverse complement strand
AGCAGAATTCTTGACGGCTTCGCCGAAACAATCAGTGTTTCCATAACACGGGAGGTTTTCTCGGTGGCGATGGACATGAATACCCCATAACCGTAATAGTATATGGCAAAAAATATCAGCATGGTCAGCACAATACCGAGGACATATCCGCTGAAATCCATATTTCCCGCCGTTTCGACAGCAAAGGGCAGGGTCGACCGGGCGAAGGCAATGGTCTCGGCGTCAATACCCTGCAGCGCCAGCGTCTGGGATATATAGACATTGCTGAGCAGTTCCACCATCTGTTCAGTGGGTATTCCCGACATAAAGTCCCTGGTGACAACATTGATAAAGGGCAGCTCATTCATCATGGTCACCTCTATCATCACTATATCGGGATCGGCTTCAATTTCACCCCTGTAGGTATCAATCATGTCCGAATCGGCCTCAATAAACGCGGCGTCGGTAAAGACGGACGAAAGGGTTTGAACAGCCCCCGTTATCAGTTTGTCGTCATCAATATAATAACATATTTTTGAGGTTTCACCCGCCGCGGCGGTTCCTCCGTCCGTTACACCGCCCGTTACACCGCCGGTATCGTCATTTGAAAACAATAGCGACAGCCGCGGAATCAATGTAAGGATGAGTATAATCACCAGCATGATAACGGTCGAAATGATAAACGCCTTTTTCTTTGCGGCGTCACGGAAGGTATAACCGCATACAATCATTATCTGTTTCATCTGTCAACCCCTGTCTTTTCTATGAAGATTTCATTTAGAGACGGCTCCGTTATTTCATATTTTATCGGATATATGTCATGTCTTATCAAATCCGAGATAAAAGCCGCTGACATCTCGTCTCCGGTTATCTTATATTCCGCTTCGCCGGTTCTGCTGTCAATCAGCCGCAGCCCGGCCCGGGCGGCGTAATCCGAAACGTCTTCGTTGGTCCGTATAATCAGATTGGTGTGCCCGTATCCCGCCTTAATCTCACGCAGATTGCCCTGTAATACGGTTTTTCCCTGATGGAGCAGTACAATATGTTCGCAGAATTCCTCCACCGTCGCCATCTGGTGGCTGCTCATGACGATATATTTTCCTTTATCGACCAGTTCATCTATCAAATTGCTGAGGATCTCGGTGTTCAGCGGGTCCAGCCCTGAAAAGGGTTCGTCCAGAAAGAGTAATACGGGGTCATGAATCAGGGTGGTGATAAGCTGTATCTTCTGCTGATTGCCTTTTGATAGCTTTTCTGCCGTCATGTCTTTATATTCGCTTACATCCAGCCGGTCCATCAGCTTGAGCGCCGAATCGGCGGCACCGGTTTTGGTCATCCCCCGCAGCATTCCGAAATACACCAGCTGTTCGAGGACCTTGTTTTTCATATAAATACCGCGTTCCTCGGGCATATATCCGAAGCTGAGGGTTTCGCGGGCAATGCGCCTGCCGTTCCAGGAGGAATAACCGCTGTCAGAGGATATAATATTGAGAATCATGCGGATGGTTGTCGTCTTACCGGCCCCGTTTGTACCGATGAGACCAAACACACCCGGCACATTCATTTCAAAACTCAGATTGTCCACGGCTGTTTTATCACCAAAGGTTTTGCGCAGATTTTCAACCTTCAGACTCATAATTATCTTACCTTTCCTTGTTTCTCCGGCTCTCCGTTTCTACGCGGTCAAAAAACCGCGGACAGCACCTATAATAAACAGTATATTAACAATAACATGCTTTACAATAGATGTCAATTATTAATCCGTTAAAACATGTTAACTTCATGTAAATTTATTAATGGATTATGTCCGTATTGTATTTTCGTTCCGACCGAACCATTAACGGCTGCAGGCAACGGTAATGCATCTGGACTTTCCGCCGCAGGCGCAGTAAAAATGATACAGTGCGCCATCATGATATATAACCGACGGTTTGTGCGCGTAAAGGGCATCGATTTCATCCCCCGTACCGGTCCGTATGATAGGTTCCGGGTATTTTTCAAAATGAATCATATCCTTTGACAGGGCAACGCCATCCATGGCCGCTTTGCCGTTAAAGCCGTAGTAGAACATCACCCATTGTTTTCGCCTGCTGTCGTATTCCACGTGGGGGTCGGAGACAAAGACGCTGTCCCAGGCACCCGGGGTAACTTTCAGCAGCGGATTTTCGGGATGACGTTCCCAGCGCAGCAAATCTCGGGAGGTTGCCAGTCCTATCTGCTCGGTCCACATGCCGCCGGCGGCGTTCTTGGCGTTATAATACATATAATATACCCCGTCATGACATATGACACAGCATTTATACAGTCCGCCGCCGTCCCATTGATGTCTATCCCCGTAGCTGAATACCGGCTCCGGGGCGCATTGCCAGTGCATGAGGTTTTCGTCTTCGGTAAAGGCGATACCGATTTTGGCGGGACCGCTCTCATACCCCGTTTCGGGATACGAATGATAAAACAATACATACCTGCCGTCGATCCTGAGGGGTTTATATTCCCCGTATAGATCGCTGCCGCGCAGAATCCATGTGCCCGCCTGACCGATTCTGTCCCAACCGCTGTTTGACCCGCGTTTGAGTATACAGCCGAGCTTTTCCCAGTTAAACAAATCGTCGGACCGCGCCAGACCTGTCTGGTAGCCTGTGCCGTCAAAGCCGATATACATCATATAGAAAGCGCCGTTATGCCGGAACAGTGTGGGACAGTCAACGGCGTCTTTATCAAAACTGCCCTCAATGCCCGACGGTTCGAGCACGGGTTTTCCGTATTTTATCGGGGTAAGATAAGGTTTTATATCCATAATATCAGTTTAAAAATCCGTCTAAAATAATTTAAGCGTTCTTGAGACCAAATTTGAGGATGCCGAAGACATTGATTTCGGTTATGCTGCCCATGTAATTCATGATCAATACCCGGTCAACACCCCTCTGCTGTACAAGGTCGATTACCGGGGTCTTGAAATATCGCAGGTCCAGTATTATCAGGTCGTAATGATACGCGAGGAACGGGGCAATTGAGTGGGCGAAACTGTCCTTGATGAGCAGCATCGTTTCACGTTCGGCGCCGATGTTTTCCGTTTTTTCTATGGTCACGCAGGCGTTGTTGCCGCCGATAAAAGAACTGTATTTGTCTTTTTTATCCAGATATGACCTGTCATAAAAGCCCTTGAAACTGACTCCCGTATCCTCGATTGTGGTGGTGAAATCGGTATCGTCACCCTCGAAGCGGAAATAATACATGGACTCCGGTTTTATCCACTTCATACCGGCGGAGGACCAGGTGGTGCCGTAAAATTCATTGCTGACCTCCTCGATTTCAAAGGCTTCAAGAGGCTGCGGTTCGGTTCCGATGGCCTTCATTATTTCGGTATAACCCAGCCAGGCGCCGTATGTGGTCCAGTGATGATCGGTGCGATAATAAATCTGTTCGTCTTCGCTGTCAATTTTCTGGCGCAGCGGGGTGAGCAGGTCTACATACTGTATATAATCATCGGAGGTTATCTGCGTGTCAAAGTATCCCCACAGGTCATCGGTGTGAAATCGCGGGAAGACAGCCGGCAGATAACGCTGCAGCGCGTCAACCGGCCGTCCCGCCATAGCGACGGTATACGGGATATCAAGCGCTTCGAGAGCGGGACTGAAACTGAGTATGGCGTCCAGATTATTGTCCACGGCCCCGTAATCGGGATAATCGTCCCGCTTGATGATATACCCGTCGCTGCCGGCGACAATGTTATTGTTTTCCTGTTTTAACATGGCGATTTCATTGAAACCCTTGATGCCGACAAACGCGTCGCGCATGGGAAACTGGTCGGCAAAATAATCGGAGATTTCAGCTGTAAACTTACCTTCAATGAGGCGGTCCATAAACTTGCCGGCCTTTATCCTTTCGGTCAGCGAACCTTCAAAGTTCGATGACGCGGCGGGGTATTGCTGCAGATAGCGGTTTTCCTGTTCGGAAAATTCCTTATCGGGTATGATAAACATCATAATCATCAGACCGTATAATATTACCAGCATTACAGCCACCGTCAATATGTCAATTATCCGTGTTTTATCACGCAGTTTAAACTGTATTTCGAGCAGATTTTCCTGTTCGGTCAGCTTTTCCGGTCTTTTATCCATGCGTAACTCCTGTCTTTTATATCTATAGCATTTATATATGTTATATATGGTCGGTTTTATCTATTAGAAACGGAAGTATAAAAACGGGTTGAATGAAGAATCCACAAGATACGCAATGCACAGCACCATTATCACCACGCCTCCGGCGAAAGCTCCGACATGCACCGCTCTGTGTTTTTCGTAAAGCCTGTAAAACAGTTTTTTCGGACCCGGCGTGCAGGCAATAACGAGCACCGCGAAGAAGACAATATTGCGCAGCAGGTCGTAAACGTTGCCCATATCGATAAATTTATATGTGCCAACACCGAACATATTCCCCAGCCATACCATACCTGCCGACAGGTCCTCGAAGACAAAGAGCAGCCAGCCGAACAAAACGAAAAACAGCGTATACAGATGCTGAAAAAAGGCGGGGAGCTTTTTGAGAATATCGCCGATAAAGGCTTTTTCGATAACCAGCAGCACAAAATAATACAGGCCCCACAGTATGTAGTTCCAGCTTGCGCCGTGCCAGAAACCGGTTAAAAACCAGACGATAAAAAGATTGCGATAAACCTTCCACTGTTTATCGACACGACTGCCGCCGAGCGGGAAATA
>JAQVWU010000260.1 GCA_028709565.1 Eubacteriales bacterium | reverse complement strand
CCTGTTTCCGCCGTGAGAGGGCGGTGTCTTAACCTCTTGACCAACAGGCCTATTTTATTATATTTAATATTGTAACACAATCCTGTTTTTATATCAAGTATTATTGATATCTTTATGTTATAAATTTTTTATGAACTGATAATAAAACCGGCTGTTTCCAGCCGGCTGTGTTTTTATTTTTAATTGCTTTTTATTTAAGAAAGATTTCCAACACGGGTATTTCCGCGACTGTGGGTTTTTTCAAAGGCAGTTTTAATCTTATCTCGGGATTTTCGTCGCTCCCGCTGCGGTCAAACCGAATTTCGGAAGCATCGGATAACAGCTGAACATAATCCACGTGTCTGGCAGCCTCGCCGGTTAATAATATGTTGTCAAAGCGCCAGGCAAGTATATGCAGATACAGGCATTGGGTATCGGGGTTATATGTATATATACAGTCGCGCGGACAATCGAATTCAAGCGGTGCCTGCGTACAACCGTAAATGGAACGGCTGTGTCGTTTCATCCACTTCCCTATTGCCTCAAGACGGTTCAAAGCGCGTTCATCAAATTCGCCGCGGCCTGTAGGTCCAACATTAAGCAGTAAATTCCCGCCTTTTGAAACCGAATCGATAAGCATAATTATGAGTTGTTCCGGTGTTTTCCAGCTTTCCTCATCACGGTGATACCCCCAGGAACCTGAGAAAGTATGACAACCCTCCCAGACAACAGGCTGACCGCCCACGCGAACCCATTCTCCGGGCATATATTGTTCGGGCGTTTTTACATCCTGGTCTATTTGCAGCCGGTCATCAATAATAATATCCGGTTGACGGCTCCGAATCCGTGCAATGAGTTCCTCGCTTCTCCATATATCTTTGCCTTTGCCGGGGTAACGATTAGATTTACCGACCGAAAAATCATACCATAAAATATCGATTTTGCCGAACTGTGTCAACAGCTCATCGGTCTGACCGTATAAATAATCGACATATTTGTTTACATCCCTGTTTTTATCCTCAGCCGCGTATTCGGCGTTGTCTCTCATGGGATGACATTCGTCAAGCGGATATTCGGGATGATGCCAGTCAAGCAATGAATGATAAAATCCCGTACGCAATCCTTCTCCGCGGAAAGCGTCTACCATCGGATGCAGTATGTCTTTGCCGTAAGGGGTGTTGGTGGATTTATAATCTGTCAAAGCACTGTCCCACAAACAGAATCCCTCATGATGTTTTGTGGTGATCACGAAATATTTCATTCCGGCGTTTGCTGCCGCTTTAGCCCATATTGCCGGTTCATACAGGTCGGGATTAAAATGACGGAAATATTTATCATATACGTCATCGGGTATGCGTTCATGGCTTTTTACCCATTCGTGTCTTGCCGGCAGCGCGTATAAGCCCCAGTGGATGAACATACCAAACCGGTCATGGCGGAACCATTTCGTATCACCGGGGGTCGGCTGCGGATGTATCAACGTAAGCTCGTTTAATTCCATTTCTGCACCTTTCTGAATTAATATAAATTCATATGTCGATATCGGAAATGCCGTTAAATATTATATAACATATTTTTATGCTTACGTCAAGATTAAAAATAAAATTACGACATATATTCCAGATATTCTTCAAGACAAAAACCAAGCTCATACATACGTGACGCATGATATCGCCCGACAAAACGAAAATGCCATGGTTCGAATGATATTCTGGTAATTTCGGTTTTGTTTTCAGGATATCTTAAAATAAATCCAAACTTATAACAATTTGAGTCCAGCCATTTTGCCGATTCGGTTTCGGCAAAAGAAATATCCGCATATGGCAGGTTATGTATATCGACCGCCAGACCGCTCTGATGTTCGCTTGTCCCCGGGACAGCGACTTCGGTGATTGCCAGATTATACGCTTCTTCTTCGCTCATGGTTTTCATATATTTGTTCACTTGATTGGAAAGCAGCCACACCTGAGTGTTATAACTGCGCCAGCCGCTTGTTACGGTTATATCGGTTATTCCGTTTTCTTCGGCTTCCGTCAGCATTGCTTTGAAAGCCATAGCGGCGGTATTGCGCATTTTCTGTACTTCCCGATCCGATCGGGTAGGAATTTCCGTCAAATCGGTCGGCATATATGATTCGATCAATAAGTTTTCATAATTTACAAGCAGAAGAAAATCATCCCTCCCGGCGGGATTCATATATTCTTCGTATTCGCTGATATCGGATACAAAAGTATAAACATATTCTTTTTCCGTCACAGGTGCTTCGGATTCATCTATAGATAATAAAGGTAAATCGCCTGTTGCCACGGCTGAGAGCAAAACGCCTTCCGAATCTTTGCCGGCGTATGTTTTAATATTCAAACTGATGTAAAAAGTTGTTATTATTATACCAAAAAGGAAAACAACCATGACGGTTAATACAGTCATCCGCGCCAGATAAACCTTCATTCTGTTTTCCTTCGTTGACGACTGCAAGGATTTTTGTGCCGTATATTTGCCGGCTGTATTGTTATCCGTTGGTTGGGGTCTTTTGTTCATTATTATTATATATAATTCCTGTTTATTCTTAATTCAATAGTTCCGATTGCTCATTTTCCTCGGCCAATTTCCTCAGGTTCGCTATATATTCCGGGTCGGTAATAAGCAACAGGTCACGTCCTATTGTATATTCGTCAATATGTTCGGTCGGTTCGTCACGGCGTAATGTAAATGATATATCACCGTATCCGATATCAACAGACAATTCGGAAACATTCATTTGACTTTCGCCTTTGGCCTGACGCAATAGATTTTCCGTTTCGAATTCCGATATTATATTTGATGTGGTTTCATCGAACGCGCGCGAAATTGTTATCTTTCGTTCCTGTTCATCTATATTGACATTAATACCGAGAGCATATTTATCAAAAAATTCGACGGGCACAAATATGCTGTCTCCTTCAGCTGTAACAGGCGCGGTTAATCTTGCCGGAACCCCGTTTATATAGATCACGGCGTCTCCGATTTTTAATCTTACATTGTCATTATCTTTATTTTTGGAAATAAACCGAATTTGTTTTATGTCACCTGTTGTTGTAAACCCGCAGTAAGCGGCAATATCGGTTACGTTTATGTAAAAAGTTCCGTTGCGATAAATTGTATCGCCTTTTACCGTTTTAACGTCAAAAACATCATATATACCGCCTGTCTGACAGATATAAACACCTTTTTGCGGACTGATATTGGTAAATAAATTTACGAAGAAAAGTAACGTTGATATTAATAAAGCAAAAATAAACATTGCCGTAAATACGACAAATCTGCATAAATATACTCTCAGCCGGTCTTTAAACAGCTTGAATTTGTAAGCGAGCTGCTTTTCTTTTAATTTTTTTTGTTTTTGTTTATGCTCATTTCTTCTGCGCGCCTGCAGTTTAATTTCTTCAGCTGTGAGCTTTCGGCGCTTTTTTTGCTTAACATTCCGGGGTGCCGCTTTTGGCTGGTTATAACGTGAAGCAGAAACGGAGTTTTTTATACGTTTTCCTTGCGAAACCTGTTTTGCCGCCGGCTTTTTATTCGGCGCCGCATTTTGCGAACCCGGTATTGTGTTCGGTTTTTTTGCCGTATTAATACGCTTTTTAATTGCTGCGCCCTGAAGATGACGGTCAATGGGCGGTATTCTGTTGTTTTGAATCATAAAACAAGACTACCCCCGAATGATCAATTTTGACAGTTCCGTTATTCTCTCATATGTATAATCATAAAAAGCCTTGTTTGCCTCGCAATAAATATATTGATTGTCATGTTTCATTCGAGCGCAGCCGCCCACGCAGATTCCATACCAGCGGCATTGGCGGCATTTTTCCGAATGTATACATGAGGTCCGGATAAAGTCCTGCGCTCTGTTGCTTTCAAATAATTCACGAAAGCTTTCTGTTTTTATATTGCCCAGTTTATATTCGTCTGTCGCCATAAAATCACAGGGATAAACACTGCCGTCGGCTTCAATTACATTTTGTATCGCGCATATTCCCGTAGTGCCGCATGCTTCGGGGCGTATACCGGAAACCGTGCGCAGATAATCATCAAAATGCCGTATTGAAATCGGCAAACAACCGTCTAATATATCCGATCTGTAATCCGGATACCATAAATCAAATAATGTTTTATTATAACGCAGCCATGATTCAGCTGATAATTGAAATGAATTGTCGCCGCCATCCTCCAGGGGATCCAGGCACGGTATGAATTGTAAATATCGCCATCCGCGTTTTTTATAAAAATTATATATTTTCACAATACGGCGGGCTGTTGAAGCGTTTACCACCGTCAGAATATTATATTCGACCTTATATTTATCAAGCAAATCGGCATTGGCCAAAACTCTTGCCGCGGTTCCTTTGCCGGATGTATCCACGCGATTTAAATCATGACATTCACGCAGTCCATCGAAAGATAATCCGACGAGAAAATCATTTTTTTTAAAAAATTCCGCCCATTTGCCGCCGTTTAAATAGATACCGTTCGTTTGAATTGAATAGACAACCTTCAGATTGTTTTTATTGTATCCTTTTACCAATTCACAGAACCGTTCAAAATAATCCAACCCCGCGGCAGTAGGTTCGCCGCCCTGAAAAGCTAAGGTCACAGACAATGTCGCTTCGTTCATGGCGCGTCTTATGATTGCATCCGCGGTGTCAGCCTTCATTATGCCATAGCTGGCTACAGAGCGATTGGCGG
>JAQVWU010000259.1 GCA_028709565.1 Eubacteriales bacterium | reverse complement strand
CGCAATTATTTCCACATACATATCATCCAGCAGATATGCGGCTTCGACCGCTCCGCCGAAACGATTTATACCGATTCTGCGTGTCATTGACATAGCCGAATACAGGTGGGTCATTAGACGGCAACCGCCTTCTTTAAATGCCTTTTTTACATCCGAACAAACCGCGTCGGTATGACCGATTGAGGCAACTATACCGCGCTTTTTTAAATATGAGCATAATTCGATAGACCCGTCCAGTTCGGGAGCCAGTGTTATCCGTTTGATATCATCCGATATTTCGCACAATTCCATATATTCATCCGGTACGGGGTTGCGTATATACTTCGGGTCCATAGCGCCCTTTTGTGACATGGCAAGATAGGGACCCTCAAGATGAAGCCCCAACAAAGCCGCGCCACCGCTGAACTTTTTAGCTTCTTTAAAAGCTTTCACAGACATAACAAGCTCTTCGCGGGAAGCGGAAACTGTAGTGGGATATAACGCGGTTGTACCGTGGGACGCGTGATGCCGTGATATGGCATTATATTCGGCAGGATCGGCATCCATAAAATCGAACCCGCCTCCGCCGTGCGTATGTATGTCAATAAAACCGGCCGATAAATACCGTTCGCTGCGACCGTCGATAATTTCAGTATTATCATCGGGCGTTTGAGGAACGGCTTCAATCTTCCCGTTTGATATATACACCGGCATGCCCTTTGTGATTTCTCCTTTATCGATTACATTGAAATTAAGAAAAAGCATGTTTGGTTTGGTTTGTTCATTTTGCCGTGAACGCATATTGTCAACTCCTTATATAAAATATAAAAATAAAATAGAATAAATAAAAACATTATAACAATTTACACTCTTGAGCATAACATAATATCAGTAAACATAAAAGTTTTGTGCAAAAAGGAGTGTATATACTTATGCAGAGCGATAAAACAACCGGAATCACTCCGGAAAAACGATATTTCGCAGCGGCTAATACCGGGAGCGGATTTAAAAGCTTTTTTGATGAAATATTCCGAAATTTAGATAAATTATATATTATCAAGGGCGGTCCCGGAACCGGAAAATCAAAACTCCTGCGTGATATATCAAATGAAGCCAAAAACAAAAGTTATGATGTTGAACATTTTTACTGTTCATCGGATCCCTTTTCTCTTGACGGAATTATTATAAAGGAGCTGAACACAGGTATTATCGACGGAACTGCTCCCCATATGGAGGATCCGATTTATCCGGGCGCGTATGATGAAATCATAAACCTGGGTGATTTTTGGAAATCCGACCGGTTAGTCGCAAATAAAGCTAAAATAAGCGCAATTATCAATCGTAAAAATGAAATGTTTGTAAGCGTATACCATTATCTGTCCGCTGCGGATATGATAAACGGAGAACTCCATAAAACCATAAACAAAGCGGTTCTTCATGATAAACTGAATGCTGCCGCCGTTCGGCTTGTGCGTGATATAAAAACCGGTGATAAATACCGCCGTGAAATGCGTCTCACTGATGCAATAGGTATGGAGGGTATAACACACTTTAACACCTTCGGCGAACTTGCGGAAAAGAGATATATAATAAAGGATTATAACGGAACGGCAGATATTTTTCTTAACCATATTGACATGCTGTTAAAAGAAAAACGCCGTTACGTTCAGATTAGCTGCACACCGCTGAATATAAATCTCATCAACGGAATATATCTGCCCGATCTGCGAACAGCGTTTATAAGCGATTCAAATATAGAAAAGCGTGAAAACGATAAAACGGTCAATACAGAACGTTTTGTCGACCATGAAACAGTCAGGTTAAATCGCGCAAAATTCAGATTCGGTAAACGCTGCCGCGATTCATTGACAGAGGGCGCGCTTGACACACTTGCCGAAATCAAAAAGCTGCATTCCGAACTTGAAGATATATATATCGATGCGATGGATTTCCGCAGCAAAGAAGAATATACCAAAAAACTGCTTACCC
The DNA here is from genome assembly GCA_028709565.1 of Eubacteriales bacterium. Lineage (GTDB taxonomy): Bacteria > Bacillota > Clostridia > Oscillospirales > CAG-272 > JAQVWU01. The sequence goes on along the minus strand of JAQVWU010000259.1, from coordinate 2,731 downwards.
GAATTTTCAAATAACGCCAACATAAAACAACGGAAATTTATTATAATTAAAGAGGTTAAAAAACCATGAAGATTATACTCTTCGCCCTAAACAGTTCTTATACTCATACAAATCTGGCTGTACGATATCTCAAATCAGTATTGGATTGCGCAGGCACCGAAACACATATTATAGAGCGTAATCTGAAAGATAAACGCGACGCGGTTTTATATGATTTATATGCCGGAAGTGCCGATGTATACGGGTTTTCGGCATATATATGGAATATAAATGAAATGTATCGATATGCTGCCGCTTTGAAAATATTACGTCCCGATTGTAAAATCGTATTCGGCGGTCCCGAAGTTTCATTCGCGGACGAAGAATTAATAAACAATCACCGATATATTGATTATATCATCCGCGGTGAAGGGGAGGACGCTTTTGTTAATCTGGTTAAAAACGGTTCGGACAAGCGTATCATTGACGGTACAGGGTTTGAAAATTTTACCCAAACGGGCAATATGTATACAACGGTGCCCCGTGGATCTATTATATATTACGAATCGTCACGCGGATGCCCTTATAACTGTGCGTTCTGTTTATCTTCTTTAACAGAGGGTATACGTGCCAAAACTGCTGAGACGGTATTGTCAGACCTGCTTGAGTTTGAAAATTTTACCGAAGATATTAAAATAGTAAAGTTTGTTGACCGCACCTTCAATTTTGACCGGGAGCGTTCCAAAACCATATGGCGCGCTCTGGCCGGCGATGAATACAGCCTGAAATACCATTTCGAAATCTGTGCCGATCTGCTTGATGACGAAAGTATTGATTTATTATCCAAAATGCCCCAGGATAAGATGCAATTTGAGATAGGCGTACAAAGCACCAACCCGGCTACTTTGGAGGCTTGTATGCGGCGGAGTAATATATCGCTTGTCCTTGAAAACACCCGCCGCCTGCACAATAACGGAAACATTCATATACATTGTGATTTAATCGCAGGACTGCCGTATGAAAGCTATGACCGCTTCGCGGTTTCTTATGATCAGGTTCATTCATGCTGTGATTTTTTGCAGCTGGGTTTCCTGAAACTGCTGCACGGTTCCTGTTTGCGGGAACACAGCGACCGTTATGGAATCGTATATAATCCCGAACCCCCGTATACAATCCTATATAATAATTATATAAGCTATGAGGAACTGTACCGGCTTGGGAGAATCGTGTCAATTTCAGAACGTTTTGAAAAAACAAGCAATAAAAACACCATGAACTTTATATTCAAAAACGTAAATTCACCGTTTAAATTTTACGAAGGAATAGCAGAAGTTTATAAATCGGATTTATCATCGTTATCGCAATATAAAGCGCGTGAACTTTTATTTTCGTATGCGAAAAATCTGGTGGATCCGTTATTGCTGTCGGCTTATATGCGCTTTGACTGGTTATTGTATGAAACGGGCAAATGCCCGCCATATCTCCGGGGCGGGGTAAATAAAGAACGGATGTTAATCAAATCCAAAAATGAGTTTATTGCCGAATATAAATCAAATCATCCCTCGGAACGCGTACCTTCTGTTGAAGCACACATTTTTGAATTCGATAGGTCAAATGTTTATTTAATCGACCGTGTTAATCATGTTTATTATATCCGGGATGCCACTTAAATCATCGATTATATAATCCGCTCCGGCTGCGCGCAGCTGTTCGGCATTAAACGATGTAGTTATTGCGATACAAATCATTCCGGCTGACTTGGCTGCCTGTACGCCCGAAACGGCGTCTTCTATAACCATAGAACGGTCGGCCGGCATACCGGATTTTTCGGCAGCCAACAAAAATATATCGGGAGCGGGCTTTTTATTTAATACATCGCTGCCTGTTATTATTGCCGATAGTTTTTTTGTATCCGCGCCTATACACGCCAGATTGCATTCAACCTTGATAATATCGGAAGCCGATGCAATAGCAAGTTTAAAGCCATCAGTATACAGCCGGTCAATAATGTCTTTTGACCGGCTGTATACTTTTACACGTTCTTTTGCTGTTTCCAGATATATTTCATACGCACGCTTTTTCATGGCGGTACTATAAGCTGCGCCGTATTTTTCAGCCACGCCGCCGATAAATTTATCATCACCCATACCGGTAAATTGATGAAAATCTTCGGCAGTCGCTTTAATACCCCATTCAGAGAGCGCTTCCCGTGAAGCCAGATTTATGGCTGGCTCGGAATCAACCAACACTCCGTCCATATCGAAGATAACAAGTTCTACTTTTTTCATTAATTCGCTTTCTCATATGACGCGGATTCGGATACGTATATCTTTTTGATATCGGCTCCGACATTTCGAAGTTTACCTACTATATTATCATATCCGCGCTCAATATGGCTTATATCCTCAATTTCCGTTTTTCCGTTTATAGAAAGTCCGGCTATAACCAGCGCGGCTCCTGCTCTTAAATCCATGGCGCGAACCAAAGCACCCGATAAAGGTATTCCGCCCTCGATTATCGCTGTTCTTCCGTCCACCTTGATATTGGCGCTCATACGTTTAAGTTCCTGCACATAACGAAACCGATTATCCCACACACTCTCGTTCAATAAGCTGATTCCGTTTGCTGCCAGACACAGCAGCGCGCACATCTGCGGCTGCAGATCGGTGGGAAAGCCCGGATAAGGCAGTGTCTTTACATTCACACGGTTAAGTTCACCCTTGCGGGACACTATAACATAATCGTCGTCTTC
>JAQVWU010000258.1 GCA_028709565.1 Eubacteriales bacterium | reverse complement strand
GCTGTACCATACATTCTAACAAAGTATACCGGAAAAATCAAGCTTTTTTATCATATATCCGACCAATATCCGACCAATATTCGAATAAAACCAAACCGCATATTGAAATTAATAAAATTATGTGATAATATATAATCGGCAATTGGCAGACAATTAAAATATTAATAATACGAGGAGGCAAACGTTTATGAACGGCAAATACAACGGGCTCGGTTCCGGACTGTCCAATCTTTACAGGCTGACCGACGCCAAATCACGCTCGATATCGCCGGAAAATTTCGACGGCGCAAAGGGGCGCGGCGGCATGGCAACCGAGGGAACGGGGAGCGGGTGCGCCCGTGAACTGGGAGTGGGCTGGAAGATATCCCCCTCAATCGTCGTAAAACCCGGCGAGGTCCGCACGCTGGCCGATATCGAGGGACCCGGCGCGATTCAGCACATCTGGATGACACCCACCGGCCCCTGGCGCAAACTGATACTGCGCTTCTATTGGGATGACAGCGAATACCCCTCGGTCGAGTGTCCGGTGGGCGATTTCTTCGCCTCGGCCTATCAGGGCGGTTTCGCGCAGCTCAGTTCGCTGTCGGTGTGTGTCAACCCGGGCAGCGCCTTCAACTGTTACTGGGAGATGCCCTTTAAAAAGCGCTGCCGCATCACATATGAAAACATCTCGGCCGACAACGCCGTGCTGTATTACCAAATCGACTATACCCTTACCGAGGTACCCGAGGACATCGCCTATTTCCATGCCCAGTTCCGCCGGGTAAATCCGCTGCCCTATAAGAGCGTTTATACCATTCTTGACGGGGTCCGGGGCAAAGGTCAGTATGTGGGCACCTATATGGCGTGGGGGGTGAACAACACCGGCTGGTGGGGCGAGGGCGAGATAAAGTTCTACCTCGACGGTGACGGCGAATATCCGACAATCTGCGGAACGGGTACCGAGGACTATTTCTGCGGCTCGTATAATTTTGATATCGGCGGAAAATATCAGGAATTTACCACACCCTACGCCGGTATGCCCCGGGTTATCCGGCCCGACGGCCTCTACACGTCGCAGCAGCGTTTCTCGCTCTATCGCTGGCATATCACCGACCCCATCCGCTTCGACGAGGACCTCAGGGTGACCATTCAGGCCCTGGGCTGGAGAAACGGCGGGCGTTATCTCCCGCTGCAGGATGACATAGCGTCGGTCGCCTTCTGGTATCAGACCCTGCCGGCGCAGTCCTTCCCCGCCCTGCCCGACGCCGACTATCTTGAGATAATCTGATTTTAAATAAAAAAAGTGACTCCGGTTTACAGCCATGAGTCACTTTTTTTGTATTTTATTCCCTCTCATCAAGGGGAACGTAGGTCTTGTCCGGGGTGATGTTTTTATACGCGGGTCTGATGATTTTTCCCGAACTGATCAGTTCCTCCAGCCGGTGGGCGCTCCAGCCGGCAATTCTCGATATGGCGAATATCGGCGTGTACAGTTCGGCGGGCAGTCCGAGCATCTGATAGGCGAATCCGCTGTAAAAATCCACGTTTGCCGAAACGCCCTTGTATATTTTTCGCTGCGACGCTATAATCTCGGGGGCAAGCCTCTCAACCCGCGCGTACAGATTATATTCGTCGGTCAGCCCCTTTTCGGCCGACAGCTGTTCGACAAAACCGCGAAGGATTTCGGCCCTGGGGTCGGACACCGAATATATGGCGTGCCCCATGCCGTAAATCAGTCCCTGCCTGTCGAAGGCATTCTTGTTGAGCACGTTGGTCAGATATTCGGTCAGTTTATCCTCGTCGGTCCAGTCATCCACCTGCTTTTTAAGATCCTCGAACATCCTGGTAACCTTTATATTCGCGCCGCCGTGCTTTGGACCCTTGAGGGAACCCAGCGCCGCCGCTATCGCCGAATAGGTATCGGTTCCCGATGAGGTGACCACCCTGGTTGTGAAGGTAGAATTGTTGCCGGCGCCGTGCTCCGCGTGCAGTATCAGCGCGATATCCAGCACCTTGGCTTCCAGTTCGGTGTATTTCCTGTCCGGCCGCAGCATATGCAGAATGTTTTCCGCGGTGGACAGTTCGGTCTCCGGCTGGTGGATATACAGACTCTTACCCGTATGGTAATAGGTATATACCTGATAGCCGTATACCGAGAGGAGCGGAAACTCGGATATCAGCTGAAGGCACTGACGGAGGACGTTGGCATGTGTTATGAGGTCGGGGGTGTCATCGTATGAATAAAGGGTCAGCACACTTCTTGAAAGGGTATTCATCATATCGTTGCTGGGCGCCTTCATAATGACGTCGCGTACAAAAGAGACCGGCAGAGAACGATAATCGCCGAGGATTTTGTTAAAAACATCCAGTTCAGCTTTATTCGGCAGATTTCCGAACAGCAGCAGGTAGACCGTTTCCTCGAAGCCGAAACGATTGTCCTTTCGCGTGCCCTCCACCAAATCTTTGATATTAATACCGCGGTAATACAGATTGCCCGGGCAGGGCACCGAAACGCCGTCCACCATTTTCTTTGCGCGCACTTCCGATATATTGGTAATGCCTGCCAGAACGCCGTTGCCCTCAAGGTCCCGCAGCCCTCTTTTTACATCGTATTTAACATACAGTTCCGGGTCTATGCGCGAGTTGTGTTCGGTCAGTTTTATGAGCGATTTTATGTCATCGGTTATCTCTGAAAAGTTTCTTTTTTTCGCCATTAAAACCTCTTCTCTTCTTTAGTCTTTCTTTTATATTATATATTAGAATTAATCAGGTATTTTCCTCGAATTTTGCTACAGTCTTGTCTATCGCCGACTGAATCGATTTTCTCTTGGAATCCATTAACGACATCAGGCCCGTATCGCCCTTTGAAACGAGCGTTTCGACTACGGTATTTACCCCGCCGAAGCCGTACGCCAGACCGAGGTCATAGACGCGCTCCGAGATTATGATATCCAGCATTTCAATGCTTTCCTCGTCGCGCAGATATTTGCCGTTGAGGGCAATATCGTAATAGGCGGGACGCAGCAGCTGTCTTGACCTGGCTGTCATCGCCTCCAGTATAACCCCCGCCCGTTCCCGGTTGGAGATTGTCATGGGTACGGCTGTATATGAACCCACCGTCCACACGACGTTGGAGTAGCTTTCCTGGGTTTCGCTGTATTTGGGAACCGGCACTATACCCATCGCCGTTTCAAGATTGCGCAGTCTGATAACTATCTGCAGATTGGTAATCCAGAACAAACCGCGGCTTTCCTCAAACATCTGGGTCGTCCACAGATGATAACCGAGAGAAGCGGCCTTGGTGTGATAATTCAATGAAAACTGTTCGTCGGTCATTATTTTAACCAATATTTCAAGCACGCCGACCGAACGCTCGTTGTTGCCGATGGAGATGACCGGTATATCCTGGGCGTCCTTGTCGATCAGCCGCTCGCCGCTTCCGATATACATGGCGTTGTAGTTTTCGTTCTGGGTGAGGTTGGCATAGATATCGTCGGCGTCGAACACGCCGTTGCCGTTGATGTCGGCGGACACACCGGCATACATCGTATAGAAATTATCATATGTCCACTTGTTCTGTTCCACCAGCTCATAGGGACTGGTCAGGGTGTAGTCGGCAATCATTTCTTTATTGAACATGGTGCACCAGGTGGCATCATTGTTCAGCGTGCTGATATCGCTGCCTACAAAAAACAGCTTGCCGGCGATGGTCAGGTCGCTGATTGAGCGCTGGTCCCACCATTCGCGGGAAAAATCGGTATATTCCAGCTCATACAGGTCGAGGAAATTTCCCGACGCCGCCAGCGAACCGCAGTCGCCGAAGGCGGGCATAACCACATCATAGGCATTGTCGGCGGCGGCGACACTTTTTGTAATGTCTCCGGATACCGAGCCCGACTGATATTCAACCAGATCGATATTATAAATTTCTTCGATATAGCTGTTGCGGCGGAAAATGGCGTCGTTTACCGCGTCGCCGTTTTCGGCTTCGGTCCAGATGCTGACCTCGCCCCATTCGTTGTAGGTGGCGACCGCCTTGGTCAGAATGGTAAAGGTGCCGCCCTCGAAGTTAAAATCGGGAAGATTGGGATCATAGCTGATTTCCTGCTCGGTAGTCTCGCCCGGCTCGGTTGCTATTGTCGATGACGGGTTTGGATTGGTTTCGTCGGCGCATGCCGCGATTATGGGAATCATCACCATCATACATAGGATGAAGGCGAGTAGTCTGATACTGACTTTCATTTTTTGTTTTCTCCTGTTAGCAATTACATTTAGAATATTATTGATTTGGTATTTGCCCGAATTTATATAATACCATACCGGGTTGCGAAAGTCAATAAAAAGCCATTTTAATTCTGTTTTTTTCGGAATTTTTTCGGAATGATAAAATATTATTCATATTTTTTATTTTATTTTATTTTATTTTATTGGCATTTATATTAGTGTCTGTATTAGTATATTGATAATTAACGGTTTAATGCCGATATAAATCACGCGGTTTCAATGCCCTCTTCCTCCTGAAGGCGCAGCGTCTCAACGGCGTCCTCACGCAGCTTGTATTTGAGAATCTTGCCGGCCGCGTTCATCGGGAAAGCATCGACAAAGGACACATATGACGGCGCTTTATAAGTGGCAAGATTGGATTTTACATATTCGATTATCTCTTCTGAGCTAACCTCTTCCCCCTCTTTGATTATTACGCAGGCCATTATCTCCTCGCCGTATTTTTTTGAC
>JAQVWU010000015.1 GCA_028709565.1 Eubacteriales bacterium | reverse complement strand
GTGTTATGCGGGTCCGTCAAGTTTTATTCTATGAATTCCATGGACAATATATACAAAGACGGAGGAAATTAATTGTCAGCGCCCCATTTTATTAAATCCGTTCAAACACGGTAAAATTAAAAGGAGGCAAACCAGTGGCAGCGATAAAGGAAAAACTCAGAATCAGACTCAAAAGTTATGATCATACTTTGATTGATCAGGCAGCGTCAAAAATTGTTGAAGTAGCTAAAAGAAACAATGCCGAATTTTCGGGACCTGTTCCGCTACCGACAGAAAAAGAAATTATAACGGTTTTACGTGCGGTTCATAAATATAAGGATGCCCGTGAACAATTTGAGTTGCGCACCCACAAGAGGCTTATAGACATAGTAAAGCCCTCTCAAAAGACCGTCGAGGCGCTTATGAGTCTTGAATTACCGGCAGGCGTTGAAATCGAGATAAAATTATAAGTTTCTCATAAACAATACCTTCCCTGCGGTTCAAGTTTTATGTCATGTTGGCGCAAAAGTCAACCAATAACTAAAACAGGAGGAATAATCACACAAATGAAAAAAGGTATCATAGGCAAAAAAATAGGAATGACCCAAATATTTGACGAAATCGGAAACTTTATTCCGGTTACCGTTATAGAAGCAGGTCCGTGTGTTGTAGTGCAGAAAAAAACTGCGGAACATGACGGTTACGACGCACTCCAGCTCGGTTTTGCCGACATAGCCGAACGAAAGGTCACAAAACCGGAAGCCGGTCACTTTAATAAGAATAATATAGCATTAAAGCGTCACCTGAAAGAATTCAGACTTGCCGACTGTTCCGCATATAACATCGGCGATTCGGTTACTGCCGATATATTTACCGAAGGTGAAAAGGTCGACGTTACCGGTACGACCAAGGGGCACGGATTCAGCGGCGTTGTTAAAAGATGGAATGTAGCCGTTTTACCCAAGACACACGGTACGGGACCGGTACATCGTCAGGCGGGTTCCCTGGGCGCCAACTCGAGTCCTTCGCGTATCTTTAAAAACAAGAAAATGCCCGGTCAATACGGAAACGAGAAGGTTACGATTCAGAATTTATCCATAGTAAAAATCGATGCGGAAAAAAATATTATTGCCGTAAAAGGCGCCATACCCGGCGCGAAAAACGGAATAGTATTCATCCGTGACACTGTTAAGAAAGCTTAAACGGAAGGAGGAAATTACAATGCCAGTATTAAAAACGGTAAATATGGCGGGTAACGAAACCGGCGAAATTAACCTTTCCGATGAAGTCTTCGGCACAAAGGTGAACCGCGCCGTTCTCCATGCCGCGGTTAAAACATATCTCGCTAATCAAAGGCAGGGTACGCAATCCACATTGACCCGTTCCGAGGTGTCGGGCGGGGGCAGAAAACCCTGGAGGCAGAAGGGCACCGGCAGAGCGAGACAGGGATCGATTCGTTCACCCCAATGGAAACACGGCGGAATCGCCCTGGGACCGAAGCCGAGGGATCACCGGCTTTCAATGAATAAAAAGGTTCGTCGTATAGCAATGCGTTCCGCTATGTCAGATAAGGTGGCGGGCGGAAATATGATTGTAATTGACGCTATAATAACCGAAGATTATAAAACCAAAATCATGGTGAACATGCTAAAGGCGGTCGGTGCAGACCGTAAAGCCCTCATTGTTCTGCCTGAAAAAGATGATAAAGTTATAAAGAGCATAGCAAACATTCAGGGTGTAAAAACAGCATATGTCAATACGCTGAACACATACGACATACTTAACTGTGATAAATTTATAGTAGCCAAAGACGCGGTGGTTAAAATCGAGGAGGTGTACGCACGATAATGAAAAACGCACATGATATTATCATAAAGCCGATTATAACCGAAGCTTCCATGGCAATGGGGCAACAAAGAAAGTATGCGTTTGAAGTATCCAGAGATGCTACAAAACCCCAGATTGCCGACGCAATTGAAGAAATATTTAAAGTAGATGTCGAGTGTGTCAATACCATTATCATGAAGAGAAAACCCAAAAGGGTCAGATATAAGCTCGGATATATATCAGCGTGGAAAAAAGCGATCGTAACACTTAAACCGGAGTCAAAGACCATTGAGTTCTTCGACGGAATGATGTGAGGAGTGAATTAAATGGCAGTTAATAAATATAAACCGACAACTCCCGCCAGAAGGCATATGTCTGTTCCGTCGTTCGAGGAGATCACCAAGAGCACGCCCGAGAAGAAGCTTATTCGAACCAAGAAAAAACAAGCCGGGCGCAACAGTTACGGCAGAATAACTGTTCGCCACAGGGGCGGCGGCAATAAGATAAAATACAGAATGATAGATTTCAAGCGTGTCGAAGACAGGGCCGCAAAGGTAATAGGTATAGAATACGATCCCAACCGGACCGCATATATAGCGCTTCTTGAAAACGAAGAGGGCGGCAGGAGTTATGTACTCGCACCTGAGGGAGTAACCGACGGCGATATTCTGTATGCAGGCAGCGGTGTCGATATCAAATCGGGCAACACCCTCCCGCTGGCAAATATACCGTTAGGTACTTTTATACACAATATTGAGTTATACCCCGGCAAGGGCGGTCAGCTTGTACGTTCAGCCGGTACCGCAGCCCAGCTTATGGCGAAAGAGAGCGATATGGCACAGATACGCCTCCCGTCCGGCGAGGTAAGGGTTGTCAGTGTTGAGTGCAAAGCAACAATCGGACAGATAGGCAATATCGAACATGAAACCATAAAAATCGGTAAGGCCGGCAAAAAACGTCATATGGGTTTTCGTCCGACCGTCCGCGGTTCGGTAATGAACCCTGTTGACCACCCGCATGGCGGCGGTGAAGGCAAAGCACCGATAGGTCATCCCTCCCCCATGACTCCGTGGGGAAAACCGACCATTGGGTATAAGACACGTAACAAGAAAGCAAAATCCGATAAATTCATAATCAAACGCAGAAACAGCAAATAATAAGGAGGCATATATATAATGAGCAGAAGCCTTAAAAAGGGACCGTTCGTTGAGACTAAACTTTTCAGCCGTATTGAGGCTATGAATGCCGCCAATGAAAAAAAGGTTCTTAAAACATGGTCAAGAGCTTCCACTATATACCCGGAATTTGTCGGACACACAATTGCAGTTCACGACGGCAGAAAGCATGTGCCGGTATATGTCACAGAAGATATGGTTGGTCATAAACTCGGTGAATTTGCTCCGACAAGAATATTCAGGAGTCACTCGGGCTCCAAGACGTCGAATACGTTGAAATAACGGGAGGTATAGATAAATGGAAGCTAGAGCAATACTCAGAAATGCCAGAATATCTCCGAGAAAGGTTAAGATAGTACTCGACCTTATACGCGGCAAGGATACAACGGTTGCAATAGGTATTTTAAAAAACACACATAAATCAGCGTCCGAGTACCTTATAAAACTGCTTGAAAGCGCAATCGCAAACGCAGAAAACAATCACGATATGGACACGAATAATCTAATAGTATCTCAATGTTTCGTCTGCCCCGGACGCGTCAGCAAACGCATGAGGCCGAGAGCACAGGGCAGGGCGGACACAATACTCAAGAGATCCAGTCATGTCACCGTTGTTGTTAAGGAAAGGGAATAAAGGAGGCAGAGTATTCAAATGGGTCAGAAAATAAATCCTCACGGATTGCGTGTCGGTGTCATTAAAGACTGGGATTCAAGATGGTTTGAGAAGGACGAAAACTTCGGCGATACGTTGGTATCCGATTATAAAATCAGAAAATATCTCAAAAAAACATTGTTCGACGCTGGTATACCGAAAATAGAAATCGAACGCGATAATATGCGGGTGCGTGTTTTTATCCATTGCGCCAAACCCGGTATGGTTATAGGCCGCGGAGGCTCAGAGATCGAAAAGTTGAGAATAAACCTTGAAAAGATGGTTTTCAAGCCTGTTTCGGTTAATGTTGTGGAGGTAAAATCACCGGATTTGTCCTCACAGCTTGTTGCTGAAAACATAGCAAGCCAGCTGGAGCGCAGAACTTCCTTCCGCCGCGCAATGAAACAAGCTATTGCGCGTACCATGAAACTCGGCGCAAAGGGTATTAAAGTTGCATGCGGCGGTCGTTTGGGCGGAGCGGAAATCGCGCGCACCGAACATTATCATGAAGGAACGATTCCGCTTCAGACCTTAAGAGCGGATATAGACTACGGTTTCTGGGAAGCCAGCACCACATACGGAAAAATAGGTGTAAAAGTTTGGATTTATAAAGGAGAGGTGCTCGCCGACTCCAAGACCAAAGGTAAACGCGCGTTCCCGGATTCCAAATCGGCGGAGCAGCGGACAGACCGCAGAGACCGCAGCCGTGATAACCGCGGTCGCGATAACCGCAGCGGTCAGAGCGGCGGTTATAGGGGCGGCCAGAGCGGTGGTTATCGTGGCGGTCAGAGCGGTGGTTATCGTGGCGGTCAGAGCGGCGGCGGATATAAGGGATCCCAGGGGAATCGCACGGGTTTCGCAAATGCCGGCCGTTCGAGTTATAATTCAAGCCGTCAGGCACCTCCCGCGAATACAAATGCAAATACAAACGCAAATCAAAAAGAAGGGAGCGACAGCTGATGTTAATGCCCAAAAGAGTTAAATACAGACGTGTACATCGCGGAAGAATGAAAGGCAAAGCTACACGGGGAAACACACTCACATACGGAGATTACGGTCTCATAGCTATGGAACCCGCGTGGATTACCAGCAACCAGATAGAAGCATCGCGTATTGCCATGACGCGTTATATTCGCCGCGGCGGTCAGGTGTGGATAAAGATATTTCCCGACAAGCCGGTAACAGAAAAACCGGCGGAAACGCGCATGGGTTCCGGTAAAGGATCACCGGAATATTGGGTGTCTGTCGTTAAACCGGGCAGAGTTTTATTTGAAATGAACGGTGTTACCCTGGAAGACGCTAAAGAAGCTATGCGTCTTGCCGCAAATAAGCTCCCGATTAAATGCAAGTTTATACGCAGAGAAATAACGGAAGCTGCCGAAGGGGAGGAATAATGCATGAAAGCAAAAGAGATAAGAAGCATGACACCCGATGAGCTCAATGAAAAGCTCAAAGAGTTAAAGGGCGAATTGTTTAACCTTCGCTTCCAGCATGCGATTAATCAACTGGATAATCCGCTTCGTATATCGGCGGTTAAGAAAGATATCGCACGTGTTATGACCATAATTACGGAAAAGAATGCGTGAGGGAGGATCGTAAAAAATGGATAACGAGCAAAATCTCTCGGTTGCCGCGCGCAATTTGAGAAAGACACGCACCGGTAAAGTTGTAAGCGATAAAATGGATAAAACCATTGTTGTCGCTATTATGGATAATATAAAACACCCCATGTACGGCAAGGTTATGCGCCGCACCGTAAAAATATACGCTCATGATGAAAAAAACGAATGTGGCGTCGGTGATAAAGTATCGGTAATGGAAACAAGACCGCTTTCCAAAACAAAAAGGTGGCGTCTCGTGGAAATTATCGAGAAGGCTAAATAAGGAGGGAGACACACAATGATACAGCAACAGTCATATATGAAGGTGGCGGATAATACCGGCGCCAAAGAATTAATGTGTATTCGTGTGCTCGGCGGAACAAGAAGACATTACGCAAACATCGGTGATGTGGTCGTAGCTACCGTTAAAAAGGCTGTTCCGGGTGGTCAGGTAAAAAAGGGTGAGGTTGTTCGCGCCGTAATAGTCAGAACCGTCAAAGGAATCAAAAGAAACGACGGTTCATATATTCGCTTTGATGACAACGCCGCCGTAATACTGGATGAAGACAGAAATCCGAGAGGCACACGTATATTCGGGCCCGTAGCAAGAGAACTCCGTGAAAAGGCTTATATCAAGATATTGTCCCTTGCTCCGGAAGTACTTTAATGTGGGAGGGCATCGATATGAAAAGTAAGGTTCATGTTAAGAAGGATGACATGGTTATTGTTATCTCAGGGAACGATAAAGGAAAGAGGGGGAAGGTTCTTCAGGTTGCCCCCGATGAAGGCAAAATCCTTGTTGAAGGTATTAATTTGGTAAAAAAACATGTTAAACCGCGTAAACAAGGTCAGGAAGGCGGAATCCTCACTGTTGAGGGTGCACTTTATGCCGATAAAGTAATGCCTTATTGTTCAAAATGCGCCAAAGGTGTAAGAATAAAGCATAAATACGAAGGTAATAAAAAGATTAGAATCTGTGCCAAATGCGGCGCGGAAATATAATGCGGAGGATTGGGTAAAATGGCACGACTTAAAGAATTTTACAAGGCTGAGGTCGCTCCCGCATTGATGAAAAAGTTTTCATACAAGAGTCCCATGCAGATACCGAATTTGGTGAAGATTGTGGTTAATGTAGGTACAGGCGACGCAAAGGAAAATGCTAAAGCAATAGACGCCGTTATCGCCGACATCACAACCATCACCGGACAGAAGGCTGTAGCTACTACCGCAAAAAAATCGGTAGCTAATTTTAAACTCAGAGAAGGTATGAAGATAGGGGTTAAGGTCACACTGCGGGGAGACCGCATGTATGAATTTCTTGACAGACTTTTTAATTTTTCTCTGCCGCGCGTACGCGATTTCAGAGGAATGAATCCCGATGCATTTGACGGCAGAGGCAATTACTCACTCGGTCTGAAAGAGCAATTAATATTCCCCGAAATAGAATACGACAAGGTCGACAAAATACGAGGAATGGACATAGCTTTTGTTACAACAGCGCAGACCGATGAAGAGGCACGCGAACTGCTCACCTTAATGGGCGCTCCGTTTGCGAAATGGGAGGGACTGTCATAATGGCAAAGAAGTCAATCATTTTAAAACAGCGTAAGACTCAAAAATATACAACGCGCGAATACAACAGATGCAAGATCTGCGGACGCCCACACGCGTACCTGCGCAAGTTCGGCGTTTGCCGCATCTGTTTTCGCACATTAGCCCATAAAGGTGAAATACCCGGCGTACGCAAGGCTTCCTGGTAAAATCTGATAAACCGGGCGAAAGACAGAAAGTAAAATTTAAATAATCATCGGCAGTTATAAGCTCCAAGCTTAACCGGAAGGAGATTTTATTCTAACCACCGGTAAAAAGCCGTTATATAACGGCAACCGCATAAGGAGGAAGAAATATGCATATGTCAGATGTTATCGCAGATATGCTCACACGTATCAGAAACGCAAACAACGCAAAACACGAAACGGTTGATATACCGGCGTCAAATATGAAAAAATCCATTGCCGACATCCTGGTTAACGAAGGTTATATCAGGGGTTATCAGGTTATTGAAGACGGCAAACAGGGTATTATACGTATCACATTAAAATACATTGGAAAACAAAAGGTTATTCAGGGACTGCGCAGAGTTTCAAAACCCGGACTTCGCGTTTATGTGTCCTGCGAAGACATGCCGCGGGTACTCAATGGTCTCGGTGTGGCTATAATCTCAACGTCCAAGGGGATAATGACAGATAATAAGGCGAGAAGTGAAAATATCGGCGGTGAAGTAATCGCCTTTGTATGGTAACAGAGGTAAGGAGGAACTAATAATGTCAAGAATCGGAAAAATGCCTATCGAAGTTCCCGCCGGATCCGATGTTGTTGTCGGAGACGGAAACCTTGTCACGGTCAAAGGCCCCAAGGGAACATTAACGGAAAAACTTCATAATCGCATGACGATAAAAAAAGAAAACAATATTATCACAATCGAACGTCCGACCGACGAAATAGAAGACCGATCGATTCACGGCTTGACACGTACTTTGTTGAATAATATGATAGTCGGTGTTACGGAAGGCTACCAAAAACAACTCGAAATTGTCGGCGTGGGTTACAGAGCGGTTAAGACCGGTAAAACTTTGACGCTGACCGTGGGTTATTCGCATACAATCACATTTGAGGAAAAGAACGATATAACCTTTGATGTGCCGACACCCAATATTATTATAATTAAAGGTATCTCCAAACAAGGTGTCGGTCAAATTGCCGCCCAAATCAGGGAAAAGAGGCCTCCGGAACCGTATCTCGGCAAAGGAATCAAGTATTCCAACGAAAGAATCCGTCGTAAAGCCGGTAAAGCCGGAAAATAATGAAAGGAGTGGATTTCAATGATAATAAAAAAGGATACAAACATTGCTCGCTTAAAAAGACATAAAAGAATAAGGGCAAAAATATCCGGCACAAATGAAAAGCCGCGCCTTTGTGTTTATCGTTCAAGCAACAATATATACGCCCAAATTATAGACGATACGGCAGGGACAACATTGGTTGCAGCCTCCTCAATCGATAATGATTTCGACGGATATGGCGGCAACAAAGAAGCTGCGAAAAAGGTTGGCGCGGCAATAGCCAAAAAAGCGCTTGATAAAGGCATTGAAGCAGTCGTTTTCGATCGGGGCGGTTATCTGTATCATGGTCGAATCAAAGAACTTGCCGACGGAGCCCGCGAAGGCGGACTTAAATTCTAACGGAGGATATTAGGTAAAGACATGACAAATAAAATAGATGCTTCAAAGCTCGATCTCCAGGAAAAACTCGTATCATTGAATCGTGTTTCCAAAACCGTTAAAGGCGGTCGTATAGCGCGTTTCACAGCTATTATGGTTGTGGGTGACGGTGACGGTCGTGTCGGTTACGGTTTGGGCAAGGCGGCTGAGATTCCCGACGCAATCCGTAAGGGCATTGAAGACGCAAAGAAAAACATGATAGAAGTTGCCATTAAGGGAACAACGATACCCCATGAGATTATCGGTGTTTATGGTGCGGGAAGAGTTTTACTGAAACCCGCGGCAGAGGGTACCGGAGTTATCGCGGGCGGAACGGTGCGCGCTGTTCTTGAAATAGCCGGTATAAAGGATATACGAGCCAAATGTCTGCGCTCCAGCAATCCGACCAACGTGGTCAAGGCTACATTTGAGGGACTCCGCAGTCTTCGGACAATGGAACAGGTTGCTCGTATACGCGACATTTCAGTCGAAGCGATGAAGAACTGAAGAGGTACACAGCGTGGAAAAAATAAAAATAACACTTGAAAAAAGCCTTATAGGTCAAAAACCCAAAAAGAAAAAGACAGCCGCTTCGCTCGGGTTATTTAAAATAGGTGACTCGATTATACATGAAGCGGGCAGCGTAGCGGACGGCAAGATTACAATTCTATCCCACCTCGTAAAGGTGGAAAAAGCAGAACAGTGAAGGGGGATAATCAAATGAAGCTCCATGAACTTTCTCCGGCTCCGGGTTCGACCAAAGAAAAACAACGTAAGGGCAGAGGTCCCGGTACCGGCAACGGCAAAACCGCGGGCAGAGGACATAAGGGTCAAAATGCGCGTTCCGGCGGCGGAGTAAAACCAGGATTTGAAGGCGGACAGCTTCCGCTTTACAGAAGACTCCCTAAAAGGGGATTCACGAATATTTTTGCAAAAAAATATGCTATAATAAACATCTCGGCGCTTGATGGTTTTGATGACGGAGCGGTTGTCGATATTAACTCTCTCCTCGATCTGGGTATGATACGCCGTGAACCCGATGGTTTGAAAATATTAGGTGATGGTGAATTAACAAAAAAGCTAACGGTTAAAGCGTCATTTTTTTCAGCTGTCGCCAAGGAGAAGATAGAGGCTGCAGGCGGAAAAGTCGAGGTGATTTAGGTGCTTCAGACATTAAGAAGCGCGATTAAAATTCCGGAACTGCGCCGTAAAATGTTATTTACTGTATTTATTATGGTATTATATCGTATAGGCGCGGTTGTTCCGGTGCCGTATGTGAGTTCGGATGTTTTGGGCTATTTAATGTCACAGGGTGAAGGTTCTATATTTCAATATCTGAACATACTGTCAGGTGACGCGTTTTCCAAAGCAACGCTTTTCGCTTTGTCAATATCTCCGTATATTACAGCATCAATAGTTATGCAGCTTCTGACAATTGCCATACCCGCTCTTGAAAAACTTCAGAAAAGCGGAGAGGAAGGCAAAAAGAAGATAACGCAGATTACACGGTATGTTACCGTCGCACTGGGACTCATAACGGCATACGGTTATTACATGTATATGAGAAACTACGGTGTTCTGACAGACACGGGTGTATTTGCCGCTATTGTTATCATCGCATGTTATTCTGCGGGTACCGCGCTTATCATGTGGCTTGCGGAAAAGATTAACGAATCCGGTATAGGCAACGGCATATCTCTTATACTGTTTGCCAATATTGTGTCCAGCGGTCCTCAGATTATATCGGTGCTCATCAGTTTCATCACCTCACCCACACTGCGTTCCTGGGGTACGGTTATAGCCGAAGTGATTGTGATTGTAGCGCTTGCCATCGTTGTTTTTGTTGTCTTTATAACAAACAGTGAACGGCGTCTCCCCATACAATACGCGAAGAAGGTTGTAGGACGCAAGATGTACGGCGGTCAGTCAACCCATCTTCCGCTTAAACTTAATATGTCCGGCGTTATGCCGATAATATTCGCGAACTCAATAGTAGCGCTTCCGTCCACCATCGCATTGCTCTTTGCCAGACCGGCGGAAGGCAGCTTTTGGGATAAAGTACAGCGGTTCTTTTCACACACCTCGTGGTTTTATGCATTGTTGTTCTTTATTTTGATTATCGCATTTTCCTATTTTTATATTGCTATTTCATTTAATCCGATTGAAGTAGCCAACAATTTAAAGAAAAACGGCGGATTTATTCCGGGTATCCGTCCGGGAAAACCCACTTCCGATTATATTACAAAGGTTCTGGGCAGAATAACCCTCATTGGTGCCTTGTTCCTGGGTTTTATTGCGGTATTCCCGCTTGTTGTAAACATGACAACGGGCAGCGCGCTCGGAAGCATCGCCTTCGGCGGTTCGTCACTGCTTATAGTAATCGGTGTCGCGCTTGAAACGTATCGTGAAATAGAAGCTCAGATGACCATGCGTCATTATAAAGGCTTTTTGGAATAAAAAGAATGTCAGAAGATATAAAAACCGGTTTGATATGGCGGAGGTATTACAGATGAATATAATTTTTCTCGGTGCGCCGGGTGCCGGCAAGGGAACCCAGGCGGAAAACGCGTCACGGCGTTACGGGATACCTGCCCTGTCAACCGGAGTGATTTTGCGTGACGCGATAAAAAACGGAACAGACATGGGCAAAGCGGCCGATTCATATGTATCGGCGGGAAAGCTTGTTCCTGATGATATTGTCATAAACATTATCAGAGAAAGACTGACGCAGGAGGATTGTGCAAACGGCTTTATTCTTGACGGTTTTCCGAGAACCGTTCCGCAGGCGGAAGCACTTGAGGCTATGAATGTCAGAATCGACGCCGTGATTAACATTGAAGTCGGCGATGACAACATAGTTTCCCGGATGTCGGGCAGACGTTCATGTCCGTCCTGCGGCGCGACATATCATATTGAATATAAACCTTCCGCAGATACTGTACACTGTGACAATTGCAAAGCGGAACTGAACATGCGGCATGATGACAAGCCGGAAGTGGTTTTGAGCCGTCTTAAGACATATCATGAACAAACGGCTCCGCTTATAGGGTATTACAGTTCGAGAGCTAAACTGAAAACGGTTATCGGGCAGATAAAGGTGGAGGATACCACCGCTCTAACCTTCAGAGCGCTTGATGAATTTGATTTGCCCGAAGCGAAAAATTGATTATGGAAAAAGTTTTATGATTCAGGTTAAAAGCGCAGCTCAGATTTCGGTCATGAGGGAATCCGGGCGCATTGCCGGCGAAGCGTTATATCTGGGCGGTGAAGCCGTAAAAGAAGGAGTTTCCACTCTGCATATCGACAATGTAATACGTCATCATATAGAAAAATGCGGAGCGACACCATCCTTTCTTGGGTATGCCGGATTTCCGGGCAGCGCGTGCATCAGTATCAATAAACAGGTTATACACGGAATTCCCTCAAAAGATACCGTTTTATGTGAAGGCGATATTGTAAAGATTGATGTAGGCGCGTATTACCGCGGTTTCCATGGTGACACCGCCAACACCTTTACGGTAGGTAAGGTCAGCAGTGAGGCGTCTCGTTTGATTGCGGTAACCCGGGAGAGTTTCCGGCAGGGTCTTGCCATGATCGCTGTAAATAACCGTATCGGTGACGTCGGACATGCGATAGAAACATATGTGAAGGAGAGCGGTTTTTCGGTTGTACGTAAATATGTAGGACATGGTGTCGGGCAGCAATTGCATGAACCGCCCGATGTCCCCAATTTCGGAACACCCGGAAGGGGGCCGCGTATCATAGCCGGCATGACATTTGCTATCGAACCGATGGTTTGCGCCGGAAGCGGTATGGTGACCGAACTGGCGGACAAATGGACGGTAATTACCGTAGACGGAAGTTTATCCGCGCATTATGAGCATACGATAGCCGTTACCGAAGATAACGTAATAATATTAACGGATATTAGTTAAAATGACAGATATTGAAATCAAATACAGGGACTTTATTGTTTCACTGGCAGGACGGGACAAAGGACGGATTTTTATTGTTGCTGAAGTTATTGACAACGAACATGTAACAATTTCCGACGGTATGCTCAGAAGCATAGAAAAACCTAAAAAGAAGAAGCGGAAACATGTTAAGCGAATTGATATACCGCCTTATAAAGGAACAATGTCAAACCGCGCTGTCGCAAAGACAGTAAAAGCAGCGATTTCCGAATTGTCATAAAGCTCATAATCGAAAAGGAGGGATTATTCTGCCTAAAGATGATATAATGGAATTCGAAGGTCAGGTTATCGAAGCGATGCCTAACGCCACATTTAAGGTGAAATTGCCCAACGGGCACATAATTAACGCGCATATATCCGGAAAACTCAGAATGAATTATATATGGATTTTGCCGGGCGATAAAGTAACGGTAGAGGTATCGGTTTATGACCTCACTAAGGGACGAATCACCTGGCGGGCGAAATAGAAAGGAATGGTATAAATGAAAGTCAAGCCATCCGTCAAAAAAATATGTGAAAAGTGCAAGATAATCAAACGTCACGGAAAAGTCATGGTTATCTGCGAAAACCCCAAACACAAGCAGAGACAGGGATGAACCTACAATTTACTAAGGAGTGAAGGAAAAAGATGGCTCGTATTGCAGGCGTAGATATACCTAATCAAAAGCGAGTTGAACTCGCTCTCACCTATATTTACGGTATAGGAAGAAGCACCTCCAACAAAATATTAAAGACAACCGGCATTAATCCTGATACACGTGCCAAGGATCTTACGGATGATCAAATTGCCAAGCTTCGTGACGAAATAGAAGATAATTATAAAGTTGAAGGTGATCTTCGCCGTGATGTAGCTCTTGATATAAAACGGTTGATTGAAATCAATTGTTATCGCGGCACCAGGCACAGAAAAGGGCTGCCTGTAAGAGGTCAGCGCACAAAAACCAACGCAAGAACCCGCAAGGGACCTGTTAAGACAATAGCAAATAAAAAGAAGTAAAGGAGTGACAACGTCAATATGGCACAAACAGCAGTAAAAAAGGTGATAAAAAAGCGTCGTGAGCGCAAAAACATCGAACGCGGCGCGGCTCATATAAGAGCGACCTTTAATAATACTATCATAACCATAACAGATTCAGGCGGCAATGCTGTTTCATGGGCTTCCGCGGGTGAGTTGGGTTTTAAGGGTTCGCGCAAATCAACCCCGTTTGCGGCGCAGATGGCTGCCGAAACGGCGGCGAAGCTGGCAATGGAACATGGAATGAAGACCGTTGAAGTATATGTAAAGGGTCCCGGTTCGGGACGGGAAGCGGCAATTCGCGCTTTGCAGGCCGTCGGGCTTGAAATAAATATGATTAAGGATGTTACTCCCATACCGCATAACGGCTGTCGTCCTCCTAAACGCCGCCGTGTATAAAATATAAATCGATTGGATTGTTTGGACTTATTAGATTATTTTGTAAAAGACAGCCAAATAATATAGACAGACGCGCGTCAGTTATCTGCCGCATTAAACTAACGCTTTAGTTAAACTACAGAAATTCTGTAAGGAGGAAACTACAAAGATATGGCAAGATATATAGGTCCGGTTTGCAGATTATGCCGCAGAGAGGGAATGAAACTCTTTTTAAAGGGTGATCGATGCCTTACGGGTAAATGCTCTGTTGACAGAAGACCATCGGCACCGGGTCAACACGGAGCCGCAAATAAAAAGCTTAAAGAATACGGACTTCAATTACGTGAAAAGCAGAAAGCAAGACGCTTTTACGGTGTGCAGGAAGCCCAGTTTAAAAATTATTTCGTAAAAGCAGACCGCGCAAAGGGCGTTACGGGTGAGAATCTTTTAAGCTTACTTGAGAGCCGCCTTGATAATGTTGTCTACAGAATGGGCATGGCAGAAAGCCGTAAAGAAGCCCGTCAGCTTGTTCTGCACGCTCACTTCAGACTTAACGGTAAAAAGGTTTCGGTTCCTTCGCTTATCGTGAAAGTCGGAGATGTTATAACATTAAATGAAACAAGCCGTTCATCCGCAAAAATAAAGGAACTGATAGAAGGGCTTGAAACACGTATCGCCCCCAAATGGCTTGATGTTGATAAAACCAATGTATCAGCTGTCGTAAATGCTGTTCCGACACGTCAGGATGTAGACTTCCCGTTTGAAGAGCATCTTATCGTTGAGTTGTATTCCAAGTAATGAAATCCCTGCCGGCAGTAGATAGCTCCCTTGCCGTGGGGTCTTGAGTTATGTTGGTGCCGGTGACTAGTAACCCAAAATTGTCACAACTAGTAGGAGGGAATATTAATGATTGAAATAGAAAAGCCGAATATTGCCACAGTTAATTTAAGTGATGACGGTAAAAACGGTAAATTTATAGTAGAACCTTTAGAGAGAGGCTACGGAACAACCCTTGGCAATTCACTGCGCCGCGTTCTTTTAAGTTCGCTCCCTGGTGTTGCGGTGATTTATATTAAAATTGACGGTGTTCTTCATGAAATCTCAACTATCCAGGGTGTCAAGGAAGATGTCACAGAAATCGTCTTAAATGTCAAGGGTATTACGGCAAAATTACACAGCGAAGGGCCTAAGACGGTGGTTCTCGATATGACCGGTGAATGTGAAGCCACGGCCGGTGATATCAAACAGGATGCCGATATTGAGATTTTAAACCCCGAACATCATATCGCGACTCTCGGTGAAAATGTACGTTTATATATGGAGCTTACCTTTGATCGAGGACGCGGTTATGTTTCGCAGGAAAAAAACAAACAATTGAATCAGCCGACAATCGGGATTATATATACCGACTCGATATACACGCCCGTATACAATGTGAGTTATGCGGTTGAAAATACCCGCGTCGGAAGCAATACCGATTACGATAAGCTTACGCTTGAAGTGCTGACAAACGGAACCATTTCCGCCAAGGAAGCCGTTTCGCTTGGAGCCAAGATACTCAATGAGCATCTCAGCCTGTTCGTGGATCTTTCGGATGAAGCGAAGAAGGCAGAGATTATGGTTGAGCGCGAAGAAACAATTAAGGAAAAGGTCCTTGAGATGACCATTGAGGAGCTTGACATGTCTGTGAGAAGCTTTAACTGTCTCAAACGCGCGGGCATTGATACAGTCGAGGATTTAATAAACAAAACAGAGGAAGATATGATGAAGGTCCGCAATCTGGGCAAAAAATCCCTTGAAGAGGTAATCCAAAAGCTTCATTCACTCGGTCTTGATTTGAGGAAGAACGAAGAATAACCGAAGAATATCGTTCGTATAAAAATCATTAACAGTAATAAAATCACCGGAGCGGTTATTTTACGCTTATAATTAATGATCGTCAATGTGATTATATACAGTCAAACAGAACAAAAGGAGGGTCCCAAACATGCCTGGGAACAGAAAACTCGGCAGAACAACCGCTCATCGCAATTCGATGCTGCGTGGTATGGTTACTTATCTGCTGGAAAATGGTGCCATCGAAACAACCGCGGCAAAAGCCAAGGAAGTTCGCAGTGAAGCTGAAAAAATGATAACACTCGGCAAGAAAAATACGCTTGCTACACGCCGTATCGCTCTTGCATATATAACGAAAGAAGATGTTGTTTCCAAGCTTTTTAATACAATCGCTCCGAAATATGCGGAACGCAACGGAGGATATACAAGCATATATAAGCTGGGTCCCCGCAGAGGCGACGGTGCGGAGATGGCTTTAATCAAGCTTATCGGAGAAGCCGAGGAGCATAAAAAAGAAGATAAGAAAAGCAAAGAAAAAAAAGAAAAAATTAAAACCGATTAATAACAACAGGCCGGTGACACATAAAACCGGCAATGCCATAAAACGCTTTCACGGATGGGGTTTATTCCATCCGTGAAAGCGTATGATTATGGTATCATTTTCGAATTTACATCCGGTCTAGGCGGACAGCGCTGCCCCGATAACCGGACCGAATTGGGCGCGTTCGGGTATGATGAAATTCATATCGAACATAATATTGAGATTATCAAATATTTTATGTGATTGCGGAATATTTGTAAGGTTGCCGGTGAGAACAATATCGCGTATTTTATAATTGCGTGCGGCAAAGATAGCACACATGCCGATTGTCTCAAATACCATATTTATTATAGCCAGCGCAATATCGCTTTTGGAGGCAATATCACTGATTTTTCCGAAATTTGAGGCTGTCATGTCTACCGGCATTCCCGGCAGAATGTCTTTATTGGTAATATCACGAATTCGCAGGTCAACCTTATTCAGGTCTCCGCCTGAAGCCAGTTCTACGATATGGCTGATGGTATCCATGCCCAACAGCATCTTTGACAATCCCATAAGGGTGCCGCCTCCGACGCCGGTTCCGCCCAGGTATTCCATACCGTGTCCCTTTTGAGCATGAACAATAGCTGTGCCGGTCCCCATACTGACAACTATACAGCGATTTAATCTGGAAAGATACATTCCTCCCAGACCTATACAGGTGAATTCGGGCACATTCTCACAAATTAAGCCGTATATCGGCTTTGTTATATAGGATGAACCTATACCGGTTACCATAACTCTTTTTATGCTGTTCAATTCCAGTGAGTTGACAGCCGTGAATTTACCGAATGCTCCGTATATTGAGGTCAGCGGGTCAGCTGAACGTACAGACATAGGCTCAATTAATGTGCCGTCTTCCTTAAACCCGACAATCTTTGTGGTACTGCCGCCCACGTCTATTCCTATCACAGTATTCATAAGGTCCTCCGTTTTTTTCGTTTTATTCGTGTTAATTGAGGTAAACATGCATTATTTACAAAGTAAAAAGTTGTATATATTTGATATGGACGGTACCATATATCTCGGCAGCCGTGTATTTCCGTTCGCTGTTGATTTTATATCGGCATTACGCCGGGAAGGAAAAAAGATATTGTTTTTTACCAATAACGCGTCACATTCGCCGGAACATTACATGAACAAACTGACACGGCTGGGATTAAATCCTTCCCGGGAAGAATTGCTGACCTCCGGTGATGTTACAATCAGGTATCTGAATTGCCACCGGGCCGGTAAAAAGGTATTCCTTGTCGGAACACCGGAACTTTGCGAACAGTTTATCGCAGGTAATGTTCAGCTGTCTGAAGAGGCGGATATTGTTGTCACAAGCTTTGACACTACCCTGACCTACGAAAAACTGCGTATAGCGTGTCAGCTTATACATAACGGCGCGGAATACTTATGCACACACCCGGATTTTAACTGTCCCGTTGAAAACGGATTTATTCCGGACAGCGGTTCGATAGCGGCGCTGGTGACCGCTTCCACGGGGGTAACTCCGCAATACTTTGGCAAGCCGCATAAGGAGGCTGTAAATGCCATCTGTGATATAACGGAAGTCAACACAAAAGATATGGTTATTTTTGGTGACAGATTATATACCGATATCGCGTTCGGCAAACGTCACGGCATTACTTCGGTACTCGTCCTGACGGGTGAAACAAAACAGCCGGATGTTGAAAGCGATTCGGCAGACTATGTATTCCCATCCCTCCTCGAGGTTCATGAGTTGTGGGATAAATAACAGCTGTCTGTCAACTATCAAATATCTGTTATCTATTATAACACGATATTATTATAAAATCCATATGTATATATTAAAACGCGGAAAGGACAGTAGTAAATTATGCCTGATATGTTGGTGAGACTGTATGAACTGCCCGAGTTTATTGACCCCTGTAAGGACCTTGACAAAGGTATAAAAATAAAGCGCGCTATGTCACCGGACGGAGCGCGCATTAAAGAATTTATCAGGGTTAACTTCAGTGATGGCTGGGCAAATGAATTTACAAAAGCGTTGTATAACACGCCTTGCTCATGTTTTGTTGCCGTGAAAGGAAAAGAGATATTGGGATTTGCGTGTTATGATACCACAGCGCGGGGATATTTCGGACCTGTAGGTGTGATAGAGTCGGCCAGAGGAACCGGTATCGGCAAGGCTCTGACATTAAGGTGTATGATTGCCATGCGTGAAATCGGTTACGGATATGCCATAATAGGGTGGGTCGGCCCCGCGGAATTCTATGAAAAGGTATGCGGCGCTACAATAATTGAAGCCGCTTCTCAGGGTGTGTATAAAAACATGCTGGATGTGGATTGAACTATAATATCTGCATTAATATTTCCGACAGGGCTTTGGCGACAAGCTCACCGCTGCGAAGGGCCTCCGCAAGTGTATTTCCGGTGGAACCTATTTCAAGCAGCAGAGACAGCGGCGCATATTGCTGATTAAAGGCGGCCCCCCGCAGATTTATCGGACGGGACAGATTTGTATAAAGGGAATCCAAACTGTACCGCAATTTCAAAGCAAGCGCGAGATTATCACGCCATTGGGGATGTATCGCGCCGCGGTAATCGGTTCCCACCACACACATTATCTGGGCGGCAGTCACCGTTTCGCCGTTGATTTCAACCGTGGTAACCGGTTTCAGGATTTCATCCGCGGAATTTACCAGCGCGTCCCTGTGAACGTCAAGCACCAGTATAATAGACGGATATTTATCCAAATAAAAATTTATAGTTTCTGAAGCGCGTTTATATGAATTTAAATATGATTCTTTGTCATGCATAACAGCGCAGTGGACAGCGGGTATACCGTTTGCGGCAAATGTATCCGACATGGCGGCACCGACCGATATGACGTTTTCCGCGATATCATCTGACCGAAACCCATAATCGGAATTATAAAAAAACTCCCCTTCAGCGGCATAGGATTCGGTACCGTGTGTATGAAGAATTAAAACAAGAGGCTGTTCTTTGGTTTTGGCGGAGCCCGCATAACGATAATTAATATCACTGTTATCAATTTTATTAATTTTATCATCAATGTTATCAATGTTATCAATGTTATGAATGTTATCAATGTTATCTTTGTTATCTTTGTTGTCAATGTTATCGTTTAAAACGTTTTGCGATGCAACGCTTAACTCGCTCAGCAGCAATAAATCGAGGTCCGGTTTATATCCTGTTTCGTTAATCAACCCAATGTCATTATAACTTAAATTTATCGGAACCAAAGCGCTTTTGCCATCCGGAATTTCCGTATGTTCCGCATGTTCCAGATTATACAATGCAACATCCTTTTTTTCTTCGATATCCGATTTGTCCGGATAAAAATATAAAATATCATAATATGCAATGGCATACGGTGCGTCCGATTCATCTATTATTACTATATTTTTCTCGGTGTTCTTACTATATTCCAGCGTATCTATGATTTTTAATGTTATGGTACCGATCAAGGCAGACAGCGCGGAAAGACACAGTATTATC
>JAQVWU010000257.1 GCA_028709565.1 Eubacteriales bacterium | reverse complement strand
GTATACAGCATATACCGCAAGATGTATGAACAGAACAAGAGTTTCGATGAGATTTACGACTTTTACGCGCTGCGCGTCATCGTCAAAACCGAACTGGAATGCTATACCGTTCTGGGCATCATACACGACATGTTCAACTCCATGCCCGGACGGTTCAAGGACTATATATCAACCCCCAAACCGAACATGTACCGCTCGCTCCATACCACCGTTATCGGCCGGGACGGCATCCCCTTTGAGGTACAGATACGCACGTGGGAGATGCACCAGATTGCCGAATACGGTATTGCCGCCCACTGGAAATATAAAACCGGAGACCGGGCTAATCCCGAAATGGATAAAAAACTCGAGTGGATTGCCAAGCTTATCGAAACCGAGGATGATACCCGCGACCCGGATGAATTCCTCCGGGCGCTCAAAATTGATATATTCCATGACGATATCTTCGTGTTTACACCGAAGGGGGATGTAATCTCGCTGCCCCAGGGCGCGACGGTGATCGACTTTGCTTACGCGATTCATTCGGGTGTGGGCAATAAAATGACGGGCGCCAAGATAAACGGAATGATTGCCCCCATAGACCGGGTTCCTCAGAACGGTGAGATTGTCGAAATCCTGACCTCGGCTTCCTCCAGGGGACCGAGCCGCGACTGGCTTAAAATCGTTAAGACCAGCGAGGCGCGGACAAAAATCCGCCAGTGGTTTAAAAAGGAAAAACGTTCCGAAAACATCCTGGTCGGACGTGCCGAAATAGAAAAAGAGCTCAGGCGCTGCAACCGCCCGTATACCGAGGCGCAGAAGGAAGAAATACTGTCCAATGTCACCCGGCGGCTGGGCATAAATTCGGTGGAAGACCTTTACAATACCATCGGATACGGCGGGCTGTCGGTTACAAAACTGATTCCGAAGCTGCGCGACGAGTTCGACCGTGTCATCAAACCCGAGCCGGAACATGAAACCGAAGCGGCTCCGGTGACGGCCGCGTTAATCCCGAAAAACAAAAAATCCGCCTCCGGCGTGATCGTTGACGGTGTCGAGGGCTGTTATGTCAAATTCGCCCGCTGCTGCAATCCGGTTCCCGGCGACAGACTGATCGGTTTTATCACGAAGGGCTACGGCATCTCGGTACACAAGCATGACTGTCCTAATGTCCTGCTCAACCGCGCCAATCCTGCCAATAACGGGCGCTGGGTGATCGCGAGCTGGGATACGACCCAACCCGCCGGCGAGGGTTTGTTTGAGGCCATGCTGCAGATAAGCGCCGAAAACCGCATTACCCTAATCTCGGATATTACCATGGCGCTGGCCGATATGAAGGTTTCGATATTACAGATAAACACACAAAAGAAAAGCAACAACGAAATAATATTAAGCCTGGTTATAAACTGTAAAAACCTGGACCATATGAAGTCGATTGTGTCCCGGCTGCGTCTGATTAAAAGCGTTCTCAGCGTTGAAAGGGGCTATTCGTAATAAAGCATTAATCTGCTAATCCTGTGAGTATAAAACAAAGGTATCGGTGTTAAAATGATCGCATTATTGCAAAGGGTGACCGAAGCGTCGGTTTCGGTGGACGATATGGTCAGAGGACGGTGCGGCAAAGGGCTGTTGATATTGCTGGGTGTCAAAAAAGGGGACGGCGAGGGGGACGCGCGGGCGCTCGCCGAAAAGACAGCCAAACTGCGTATATTTTCCGACGAAAACGGCAAAATGAATCTGTCGGTCAACGATGTGGGGGGCGGCGCCCTGGTAATCCCGCAGTTTACGCTGTACGCCGACTGTACCGGGGGTAACCGGCCCGACTTTTTCGCCGCCGCGCCGCCTGCCCAAGCCGAAGGGGTGTACCGCGCTTTTATCGGCAGACTGCGGGAAATGACGGGGGAGGACAGGGTTGAAACGGGGGTGTTCGGCGCCCATATGCGCGTTTCCCTTGTCAACGACGGTCCGGTAACGATTATTCTGGACAGCGGTGTTTTGGTTAAATGAAGCTGAAAACAGAGGGCGGGATAAAGCCGTATTTCGTGCAGACGCTGTGTATGCTCTTCTTTCCCGGCGAAAAATTTTCCGGCGGCGAACGGCGGACCGGAGAACCCGAACTCTATCTGCGTGAGGAGGAAAACGCCGAAGGCATAACATGCCATGTTACGGTAACGGCGGAAGGGAAAACGGAGTATGAAACCTGTACCGAACCCTTCAGGAACGGTTATACCGCCGATCAGACGGCAAAGATAGCGGCGGGAAAGGCGGTATACCGGGCATGCGGCAGGCTCCTGGGCTACAGACCGCCCTGGGGGACGCTGACGGGGGTCAGACCGTCCAAGCTGGCCATGGGGCTGCTGCGGCAGGATATGGACGCCGGCGCGTCGATAAAAAAGCTGACCGACGATTATCTGGTAAGCGCGGATAAGGCGTCACTGGCCCTTTCGGTCGCGCAGACCGAGATTGACGTAATCGATACCCATCTGACCGGCGCCTGCAGCCTGTATATCTCCGTACCCTTCTGTCCGTCAAGGTGCGCGTATTGTTCCTTTGTCTCATATTCCACGCCGCGGCTGCTTTCCCTCATTCCCGACTATCTGACGCGCCTGTGCGGCGATATAGACCGCATGTTTGAGGTTATCGGCCCCGAGGCCAGGATTGTTTCGGTTTATATCGGCGGAGGAACGCCTACCGTGCTGACCGAAGCCCAGCTGGCACTGCTGCTCGGCAGGATTGACAAAAATCTGAAAAAACGCAAAGGACTGCTGGAGTATACCCTCGAGGCGGGGA
Source organism: Eubacteriales bacterium (assembly GCA_028709565.1). GTDB lineage: Bacteria > Bacillota > Clostridia > Oscillospirales > CAG-272 > JAQVWU01. The sequence continues at coordinate 1,992 of JAQVWU010000257.1, read as the reverse complement.
GACCCGACACGATAACGACCGAAAAACTGATCATCGCCCGCAGCTTCGGTGTGACCAGGGTGAGCGTTAACCCCCAGACATTGGATGACGGGGTACTGCGGCGTATCGGGCGCGGACATACGGCCCAGGATTTTTTGCGCGCTTATGATATTGCGAGGGAAAGCGGCATAAAATATATAAACACCGACCTTATCGCCGGGCTTCCGGGTGACAGTTTCGAAGTCTTTGCCCAAAGCCTGGACAGCATCGCTGCCCTGAGTCCCGAAAATATAACCGTTCACACCTTTTGCGTAAAAAAATCCGCCGACATGCAGGCGCCGGACCTGTTGGGCGGGGATACGGCGCAACAAAGCGTTGATTACGCGCGGCTTAAAACAGGGGAAGCGGGATATATACCCTATTATGTTTACCGGCAGAAGAACAGCGCCGGCAATCTGGAAAACACCGGCTATGCTCTGCCGTCCTGCGAAGGCCTGTACAACATTGCCATCATGGAGGAAATACACAGTATCTTCGCCGTCGGAGCCGGTTCGGTGACAAAAATCGTCCGCGGAGCGTCCAAAATCCAACGATTGTTTATGCCCAAATATCCGTATGAATATCTCAACATGAACGAAACCGACATCGGGGCCTTTTTTGCCGAAACAGCCCGATTAATCAAAGATTTTTAACTGCCGACAATATCAATGTATAATAATTTAAAACGCATCTTTGAAAAACCATTTTCTAAAACAATAAGGAACAAGAAGTAATTATGATAATACAGAATCATAAATTCGAAAACGAATCCGAGATTATCTCCTGTATCGCCGGATCCGAATCCGGTTATGACGAACAGATTAAGACAGCGGCACAACGCTTAACCCAAAATCCGGAGTTGAAGTTCATCGCGCTGTCCGGACCTACCTGTTCCGGCAAAACAACCACGGCGGAAAGACTGACGGAGGAGTTTGCCGCCCTCAATCACAGGGTCCGCACCGTATCGATAGATAATTTTTTCCGCGATAACTCGGAACACGACCGTTCGGATATAAGCGACAATACGGAAAAAGATTATGATTCCGCGGATGCCCTGGATCTGGTATGTTTTGCCGAATGTGTACGGGGCATAACACAAAAACAGCATGTGTATCTGCCGACCTTTGATTTTATTAAGGGGAAACGCAGTTCATATACGCTCTTTGAGCCGGAAGACGATTATTATGTCATCTTTGAGGGACTTCAGGCGATATATCCCGAGGTGCTTTCCCTGCTGCCGGAAGATAAATACGCCCCGCTGCATATATCGGTTGACGACGATCTGTGTGTGAGCGGCCGGTATTTCGACAGACGTGAAATCCGCCTTATAAGGCGCATTGTACGCGATTACAAGTTCAGAGGCGCCTCCCCCGAATTTACCTTGTTTTTATGGAACAGCGTGGTAAAAAACGAGGATAAAAATATAATGCCCTACGTAGATGACATCCCCCTGCGTATTAATTCGCTGCTGTCCTACGAATTGAATATAATAAAAGACGATTTTCTTGCCATTATGGGTCAGATTAAACCGGACAGCCGCTATTATGATATCGGCGCTGAATTTATCTCCCGCTTTGACGCAATACCCGCCATAGACAAATCCTATCTGCCGAAAAATTCGGTATACTGCGAATTTTTGGGTGTCCAGGAGTAAAAACAAAATAATTATATAAAGGGGACTGTTAAGATGTATAAAAAAGCAGATTTAGGCGCGTATATAGAAAGCGCCAATTATATCAAAGCCAAAAACGGAGCGTCAACCGACATAGCCATTATCCTGGGCAGCGGACTGGGTTTTTTCGCCGATGAAGCAGCCGATAAACTCGTAATACCTTACGCCGATATTCCCAATTTCCCCCGGTCCACCGTTTCTTATCATAAGGGCGAACTGACCTGCGGGACGGTTGAGGGCAAGCGCGTGTTGATTATGAACGGCCGTTTTCATTATTACGAGGGTTATGAGATGTGGGAAAC